>NZ_JBGQRB010000030.1:0-29010 GCF_045528645.1 Ruoffia sp. FAM 20857 | reverse complement strand
AACTTAAATCACAGTGGTTATGGGATATTTCTTTAGTGGTACATTAAGCTGGCAAAAGGTGGTACATTCTTTGGCAAACAGTGGTAAGAAAGTTGGCATCAGTGGTACAAATGTGTGGCAGTAGTCACTTGGTAGAGCTAAAGTCCAAACAACTGGGGCTATCTAGTCGCTATAATCATGAACTATGTAGAATTCCTTTACACCAAACAAATTAACTATAATTTGATACCATTATTTTTCTAAAATATCTATTTTATGCCTAGTGCGACTTCCTTTGAGTAAAAGCATCCTTACGTAAAAAACACCTCCCTAGATTAATTTCTAAGGAGGTGCTCACATATAGTCTATTCTTCACCACTTGGGTAGATAAGATATTCTTCACGAGTTGATTTAAATGATAGTAATTTTTCGTCCCATTTTGCGATGATTTCTTCCACTGGCTGGCCTGCTTTCAAGTCCTCTTCAATAGACGACTTACCAGTTAATTTAGCTAGCCATTGATCTTCACGCCACTCAATCTCATCTGGGTATAGATTATTCAACACGTGAATCATTGATAGACCCGTATAAAGTGGATCATATTCTTCACGGTCTGTCACATAAACTTCGACCCCCTCAGCGAGCTTCCCTTCAAGCTTTTGTCCAGGAGCGGGAGTAAAGGCAGCTGCTCTGAATTTAACACCACTTAAGTTAAGGTCATTCAATGCTTGGGCGTATTCCTTACCATTCACAAAGTCCGAGCCAACCAATTGGAATGGTTTTGTTGTGCCTCGACCTTCGGAAACATTCACGAATGTCTCAAATAATCCGGTAATTGGGTAAACATCTATACTATCGGTTGTTGGCATATTGGGTGATGGCATTACGAATGGAATATCTAGTTCAGCATAAGATTCACTTCGGTCATAGCCTTGCATTTCAACCACTTCTAGGTCAACACCCAAATCAAATTCCCCATTAAAATACTGTGCTAACTCTCCAAAAGTCATCCCGTGAACTAACGCTAAATCCTTCAAGCCAACAAAAGAAGAATGTTCTTCTTCAACAACTACTGGACCTGCAACTAAATCTCCACCTAACGGGTTCGGACGGTCAAGCACGACCACTTGCTTCCCTTCTTCAGAGGCAGCTTCCATAATATTATACAACGTCCAAACATAAGTATAATAAGTCACACCCGCATCTTGAATATCAAAGACGAGTAGATCCACATCTTTTAACATCTCTGAACTTGGTTTACGTGTCTCACCGTATAAACTATATACTGGTAATTCTGTCTCTGGATCCGTATAAAATTCAATATACTCTCCCGCTTCAGCATTCCCACGAACCCCATGTTCTGGACCATATAAAGCGGTTAATTCAATATCAGAATCTTCAAATAACAAATCAACAGTTGTATTTAAATCCTGGTCAATTCCAGTAGGATTCGTTACAAGCCCCACTCGCTTCCCTTCAAGTAAATCTTTGTGATCAGACAACAACATTTCTAGACCAAACTTGAAATCATCTTCAGCCTGCACTACTATCAAGCTATTAGTTAGAAGTGACAAGCCTAACATAAATACCCCTAACACCTTCAAAACACCCGACATACTTACTTTTCTCTCCATACACTTTCATTCCTTTCTGATTAACTTAAAACTACACGACAAATCAGTAAAGCGCTTTCTTAGTTTATTATAAAGGTTTGAAGTTTTATTTCAAGTTATATACTAAGATTGTGAAATAAAATTTATAAAAAATCAAAAAAAGTTCTTCAGTTTATGAAGCTAGTCAGTAAATTCCCTTCATCTGGAGTAATGAGAATTTTTTAAAGTACAGAAACAGCCGCCTCTATTTTGTATTAATTAGTACATTCCTTTAATAAATTCAAGATATGAGGCAAATCTTATCGGATCAAACACGCACAAAATTACTGATTTTCTGACACGTTTCATTGTCGAAAATCTACATTTTTGGAGTGCAATAAACCTACAAAATTAAATTATCTTTGACATCAAGATATCGGACCACACACCTTATCTTTCTATGATATCAGAAAATTATATGTTAAACGAAATAGTGAGATAGAATACTTAATAAAAAGAACCATCTAAACCACTTATTAAAAGTGGTTTAGATGGTTCTTTATGTAGATACGTAAACTGCTAGTATAAGCAAATAGCAGTTCTATAACTTATCCTTAAAACCCCTCAACAAGACTCTTCAAGTACTCTTTCAATTCAACCTTCAGCTCCGGATGTTTCAGTCCATACTCAATATTCGCTTCCAACATACCTAACTTATTCCCAACATCGTATCGCTTACCTTTAAACTCCAAGGCAAATACGCGCTGTGTCTTATTCAAAGTATCAATCGCATCGGTTAATTGAATCTCGCCACCACGTCCAGGTCCTTGCTTCTCTAAAATACTGAAAATCTCTGGCTTCAATAAGTAGCGTCCTACGATAGCCAAGTTACTTGGGGCATCTTCAGGGTCCGGTTTCTCAACAAAAGAGTCCACCGTATAGATTCCTTCAGATACTTCTGTCACTGGATCAATCACTCCATACTTTGACGTCTCTTCATGTGGCACTTGAATCACTGCTAAGGTTGAGGCTTTCGTCTTATCATAGTTATTCATCAGCTGCTTCGTTAGAGGCACCTCATCAACCATAATATCATCCCCTAACATCACTACAAATGGTTCATTACCAACAAATGATCTAGCCTGATATACAGCATCTCCTAAGCCCTTTGGTCGCTTCTGACGAATAAAGTGGAGTCGAATTTCTGTCGTTTCTTCCACTAATGCTAACAACTCATCTTTACCTGTTTGTTGTAAATTGTATTCTAATTCAAAATTCGAATCAAAATGATCTTCAATAGGGCGTTTCCCCTTCCCAGTTATGACAATAATATCTTTGATGCCTGAAGCAATAGCTTCCTCCACGATAAACTGAATCGTTGGCTTGTCAACAATGGGTAACATCTCTTTAGCAATGGCTTTCGTTGCTGGTAAAAAACGCGTTCCTAATCCAGCAGCTGGAATCACTGCTTTACGTACTTTTGACATTCATATCCTCCTAGTAATCACTTTAACTTGCGCCTTTACACAGACACATTAATACTTAAGATTTTTGTTAAGCTCATAGCTAAAGATTCTCACAAAAATAATTTGGTTAATTTATAAAATCTAAGGGAGAACAACTTGTTTAACTCCAAAGTTTCTTTACTATTCAAACTGTAATTTATTTGATAATATCTATCTAGACTAATTTTATATGTAATTTAATCCAATAAATTAATAAAATACCAGCAAAATTACTAATGTCATAAAGTAAATTACTACTTATCCAATAATATATCTACAATCTGCTTAGAAGCTGTCCCATCACCGTATGGATTACTTGCCTTACTCATTGATTCGTAAACTGACTCATCTTCAAGCAACTCTTTAAAAGTGCTATAAATGACTTCTTCATCAGTACCAACTAATTTTAACGTACCCGCTTCAATCCCTTCAGGTCTCTCAGTTGTATCTCTCATTACTAATACTGGAACACCTAAGCCAGGAGCTTCTTCTTGTATGCCACCACTATCTGTAACAATGATATGTGAGTTAGCAATGAAATTATGGAAATCAACCACTTCCAGTGGTTCAATAATTTTGATTCGATCATCGTCTCCAAAAACATCATTAGCTGCTTCTCGGACAACAGGGTTCATATGAATCGGATAGATAGCTTTCACATCTGTATTTTCATCTATAATTCGTTTTATTGCTCTAAACATAGAGTGCATTGGTGCGCCTAAGTTTTCTCTTCTATGAGCAGTAATCAAGATTAATCTACTATCTGATGCCCATTCTAAATAATCATGAGTAAAATCTTCTTTTACTGTTGTGTTTAAAGCATCGATTGCGGTATTTCCTGTAACAAAAATATCTTCAGGATTTTTTCCCTCTTTTAATAAATTTTGTTTCGACCTTTCAGTCGGAGCAAAATGATATTTAGCAACTAAGCCAACTGCTTGTCGATTAAACTCTTCAGGATAAGGTGAGTAAATATCATACGTTCTTAATCCTGCTTCTACATGACCTACAGGAATTTGTAAGTAGAAACAAGCTAAAGATGTTACAAAAGTTGTAGATGTATCACCATGTACCAGTACAATATCTGGTTGTTCTTTATCTAGAACATCACGCATTTTATCTAAGATATTAATGGTAACATCAAATAGTGTCTGCTTATCCTTCATAATAGCTAAATCATAGTCAGGAACAACATTAAATGTATCTAATACCTGTTGTAACATTTCTCTATGTTGACCTGTAACACAGACAACTAATTCAATATCGTCACGACTTTTCAATTCTTTAACTAACGGACACATTTTAATAGCTTCTGGCCTAGTTCCAAAAGCAACCATAACTTTTTTCATTTTTTGCTCCTTAATTATAGTTTATGAACAGAATTATCAAACACATTTTTAGTATCTAAAATATGTTTATTTTTAAGTTTATCAAAATTATTTTTAATATGATTATGAGCTGTCATAACAATAATTACATCTGTACTATTCACAAACTCATCAAAATCAAATAATTGATTTTCTACAATTGATTTATTTACAAATGGATCATAGTATTTTACCCCTTGAACAAGGTTTTCTTCTAATAACTCTTTTAACTGTAATCCTGGGCTTTCACGTGTATCATCCACATTCTCTTTATAAGTTAATCCGTATACACCAACTCTTGAGACATCTTTAATATTATTTTGCTTCATGATATCTTTTAATCTATCAAACACAAATTCTGGCATAGAATCATTAATCTTACGAGCACTTAAAATTAAATTTGATAACTCTGGGTAATCACCAACTAAGAACCAAGGGTCAATTGGAATACAGTGCCCTCCTACTCCAGGTCCTGGTTGTAAAATATCTACACGTGGATGTTTGTTAGCAATACGTATGATTTCATATACATCCATATTACCTTCACGGCAAATCTTTGCTAGTTCATTGGCGAATGCTATGTTTACATCTCTATAAGTATTCTCAACTACTTTAGACATTTCTGCAGAACGTATATCCGTTGTTACAATTTCTGATTTACAGAAACTTGCATAAATTTCTTTGATTCTTTCTGCAACACCTTCTTCATCTGCTCCAATTGTTCTTGAATTATTTTCTAACTCGTAAATCATGTTACCAGGAGTAATACGTTCTGGAGCATGAGCAAGGTGAATATCTTCTCCGATTACAAAACCTTTTTCTTCTACTAACGGACGTATTTGTTCATCCATAGTTCCTGGTGGTATTGTAGATTCAACTATTAAAGTCGCTCCTTTTTTTGCGACTTTCAATACCTCTTCAATTGCAGATATTAGGTATCGCGGGTCAATTTTTTTTGTGTCATCATAGTATGGTGTTGGAACAGCAATAATATAATCATTTACACTTTGATACTCCGTTGTGAATTTGATACCACGTTCGACAGCAGCATTAAATAACTCCTCCAGCCCTTCTTCTTCAAAAGTTAGTTTCCCTTTTGACAATGATTCTACTAATTTTGTATTTAAATCCGTTCCAATAACTTCAACTCCACTTTTTGCAAACATTAAAGCAGTTGGAAGTCCAATATAACCTAATCCTATTACATTAATCTTTTTTTGACCCACATTCATTTTTGATCTCCCTTCTTTTCACTTGTTTTAATAAATCTATTAAGTAACTGTTGCTTCATAATAACCACTAATTTGTTAAATTCTCTCCTGTTTAGTATAGTAATTGCATTTATCAACAATCCTATAACACCGAATAATCCGCTCCAGAAGAAAAATTCTAACCAACTATTTATCATGATATAACTCTTAAAGAAAATCCCGCTCAAAACAAATAATATTGAGAACGCTAATGTCTTTATTAAATGATTGTACAGCACATTATATTTAATTCTCAGTTGATTACTTGCGTACATCGGTATGAACCCCATATAATACAAGACATTGAATATTCCACTAACAATTAACACAACATAAGCACTCTTGATGTAAAATGTTAACACACTCACTGACATCAATATACTCACAATACCTGTAACTATTAGCATTAATGATGGAATTTTCACTTTGTTAAGGACTATATTTAATCCATAAACAGTCCACATATTTGCATGAACAACTAGAGGAATTAATGTGAGAATTGAAAGTAATTGTAACCTTGATACATTTTGATCAGGTACCCATAGTGAGAAAAAATCCGTACCAAAAATTATGACAAGCAATATTGGCGTTGTAGCCATTATCCCAATTACTTTTTGAGAGAATACTACTTCATCTACCAACTTACCCGGAGAATTTTCTGCGTATACTAATGTTATCCTTGGCATAAAAACAGAGAAAAGCATGCTAATAATACTACTAATAAAATGTGGCATTGTTTGGACTATTGCTAATTCGCCTGCACTTGAGGCTCCAACATAAATATTTGTTAGAAGTAAAGTGACCCCTAATAGTAATTGACTTCCCAAAGAGTTAAAGGAATTCCATACACCAGACGCTAAAAGTTCTCTGACACTTCTATAATCAAAATAAGAAAGACTTAATTGAAAATCTGGAAGTAATTTCTTTGTGAAAAATACTTGTATCAATAAATTTGTTAAGCTTTGTATAACTGCTACAATCCCAATGAAAATTAACGAAGGCTTAAAAATTGAAAATAGAGCAATATATAGACTGATTTTAATTATGCCCTGAACTATTTCTGCATAAGATTTTAAATCTAACCTATTCTTAGCAAATGTAGCTACCCCAAATACAGACGTAAATATTGAAATAATCATAGCGATGAACACTAACGCAAAAAGCAACTTAACTTCGTTTACCAAATCTGAAGGTACATTGAGAAACGAGTTGATCTTATAAACAATCACCGCCATTGGTAAAGATAGTATAAAAGCTAATAATACATTGGAGTAAAATACTGAAGAAAAATATTCTTTAGCTCTACTGTAGTTTCTTTTAACTATCTCTATTGTGATAAACCTAGAAGCCATAGAATTTAAGGCTAGTGTTATAATCATCAGGTAACCAACGAAATTATTTGCCATTGGGTAAAATCCATATGCTTCTTTACCTATTGTTGAAATTAAATAAGGCGTTAAGAAAAACGAAATGAGTAGCGATGAAGAAAAAGATATAATATTTGCAATCAAATTAATAACTAACTGTTTTTTTCCCATATCAACACCATCTATCTATCATATTGCAAGCCTAAATAATCAAATATTTTCCTAAACCTCTCAAACCATGAGTGGTCAGATTCTGCTCTCTTCCTTGCTGCCATTTTCATCATCATTCTTTTTTCATTGTTTTCTGGGCGTAAATAGTATTTAGCTTTCTCAATTAATTCATCATCTGAATCATAAAACAATATTTCTTTATCCTCTTCAAAATAGTTTGCTAGTTCACTATTGTATTTACAAATCTGTAATCCCCCACTCATAGGAATTTCAAAACTACGCAGGTTAATTATATCCACTGGATTCTTCAATATCCCTGTATTTCGAGCTGCAGTACTTGATAAAGATAACGCAAAGTTCGAATATAGCTCACTTAATCCGAGTAATGGAACAGAATCATTTAACCTTAAATTGTTATTTTCATAATCTAGAACGGCTTTAGCTTTTAATTTCTGAAGTAGTGCTCCCTTTAAAACTCTTCTGCCAATTTCAAATCTTGACAGATTGTACATTGGAATTAGGTAACCATCTATAAGTTGTTTTCTTTCTTTAATATTTTTATCTCTGTTCCTGTTAGCAAATAAATCAACAGTTACGTCATTCTCAATTAAAGCATTTATCATATTTACTCTACTTCCGTAAGGAGTTCCTATAAATGCAACACTCAATAATTCTTCGTTAAATTTTGGCCTCATCAAATATGGGTTTGCAGCATATGGATTGAATATTGTAGTAGCTCCCCATTTCTTAAACATTTCTTCCGTTTCTTGTGACGTCAACCATACCAGATCAAAATGTCTAGCTATTTGCTTATGATTAAATGGCACTATTAGGTTATCAAAACAAATTAATAAAGTGGGAATCCCTAACTCTTTAACTTTTATAACAGTTTCGACATAGATTTCCTTACTAGTATGTGGAGTCATAAACAAATCATATTTCGTTGTGCTAATATGCTTAATTAACTCTTGATTTGATTCATCAACACTTCCATATTTCAATGGATTAAAGACTGTAACATTTATATCATATCTCTTAAGCTCGTCAAAAATATGATAAGCCTGCCATTTATCCATTAAAGTATCTTTTTCTTTAAAAAAATAAATTAATTCCATAGGACTCACTCGCTTTCAATTAAGTACATCTCCATATCTTTTTTAATTTCGGATATGCATCAATGATATTCTTCAACTGCTCGTCATTTTTATTTTCATTAACATTCACTGAATTTAATGAACTTTCTTTAGCTGATAACAGGTTGGCAAATGGTATAGAATCTGGTCTTACCTTTACAGCGTTAAATCCATTTAGTGTAGCCATCGCCTTAAGCCATAAATCATCAGCTAAAGGACACAATTGAGATATTTGATCTTTATCAAATACATTTTCATCTAGAGCCCCAGGAGGATATAAGACACCTTCGCATCCAACTGGAACTAATTCATTACTTGGAGCACTGCATCCTTGAGCTCCGGAATCCCACTTAGTATATGGCATAATATTACCATTATTATCGAAAGTCATTTTATGTGCTAAATTACAACATATTGTATTAGGATATCTTTTACTTGTAAGCAACAAATTTTCAACTAAATTCTCAGGGTAAAAAGTATCATCATCAACAGTAATAACTGTATGCTCTGGATAGTTTTTCATAGTATAGTAATACTTTTTATGTGATCTAATATCATCACAGAATTTAATTTCAACTCCTCTATCCATCAATTTACGTAAACTAATTGGTAAGTCTTCAGGAGATTCGAATTGCGAATCAGCTAGCCATAATATTATTTTCTCAGGTTTATATGTCTGTCTTAAAAGTGTCTCAATTACAATCCATAATGAACCAATTCTTGCGGGAAAAGAAGTTAAAGATACAATAACTCCATTTGCATTCTTTTTATATTTATATGATTTATTAATCCTACAATATATGGGATAAACAATATTGAGAAACAACTTAACCAATCTATAGATAAGTAAACTCAGTCTTTTCTCTCTACTTTTATATAAAACGGAATATAAATTAGTAATCATGACAGCTCTCACTCCTTTTATCGATAGCTAACAGTTTAGTTTTTTCTTTATAATTACTCAATACTGAAAGCATTAGCCCAAGTATTAACCAGATTATTTTTCTCTGTTCATTAGCTGAAGACATGGAACTTACTATTGGAAAGGCAACTAAAATTGATAACATCAGGCTTGCAAAATGAAAGTTAATAAGCTTCATTTTTCTGTATCTATACAATTTTATAAATAGAAAGAATAAAAATAAAATGAATCCTACAGCAAAAAGGATTCCCAAATCCGAGAAAATAAACAGAAACATATTATGTGTTCCTATAGTAGTTACAGCATAACTACCCCCTAAGCCAGCTCCAAGTATTAAATTTTCAACTCCCAAAGCGAAGGCTTCTGTATATAGAACACTACGACCTGTAAAGTAATCCATAGAAGAGTTAATTAATAGGAAATTATCAAGAAGGTCAAAGGTCTTGAGATCAATTCCTATTACCGAAACAAGATTTATTAGCACATATAGTAAGACGCCGGTAAATAATCCTCTCTTAAATATTAATTTATTCTTACTTAAAAAAACAATGAAATAACCGAACACAATTATAAAGATTGATATTATTGATAATCTAGAATTAGTATTAAACAATATAAATAATGTAACCAAGAATATTATTGTTGGTAAAAATACTTTCTTTTCATCAAACTGTTTTGCTAATATTATCGGAACTATACATACTAAATATTGCGCTAAATCATTTGGATTTGCAAATGCTACTCCTGGATAATGAAAACCGTACTTATTCAAAACATAAATAAAATCATTGTTATCAAATAGAATATAACTACCAAAAAGAGTCTCATAAAGCGCTATCAATAAAACTATATAAGTAAATATTGACATGCTTCTAAGAAAAAGATTTAAATTCCTATAATCAAGTGATGCTACAAAAGCCATACAGACAAATCCTGTAACTAGCGGCAGGAAAATAGTCATCCCTATTGGCGAATATCTAGACCAAATAATTGTAAACAATGAATACATAATCATAACGCTAAAAAACAAAATATATCCTTTTATATAGTTTAATCTTCCTTTCAAAAGCTGTCTAAACACAAGAAACATTAGTAATAGACTATATATGTTGCTTAGACTAATAACTGACACATTTAAGTATGAACCAATAAAAGTAGCAAAAGGAAATAAAAATATAATAACTTTCATATAGAAAGGTATTCTACTGTCAAGTTTTTTTCTATCTAATTTTATTGATTCACCTCTATTTTGGGATATTTGCATATAAATCTTCCTTCGCTTTGAATTGAATAATTATTAAGTAAAGTATACTCATATCAGCTTTCTTAGTTTCTCTACTTGATTTTTATATTCTCTATCATTAAATAAATTCGGAGTATCGTCCTTCTTTAAATATTCTTTTCTCTCAATAATTCTCTTTAGAATATCAGTTGCTTGATTTAGATTATTAACTTCAAATAAATTATCCTTTTTTACTACCCTTTCATTATTAGAAACATGGTTTTCCATAATCACTGGACATCCACATATTTGAGCATGAATTGAACTTAGTGATGTTTCTTTTGGAAATATACAAATATCACTTGCTGAATAATATTTTCTCAACTCATTAAATGGTTTTGAAGAATCAACAATAATCTTGATTTTGTCTTCCATTTGTTTCAATTTTGCACCAAATGTATTTTGCATGTATTGATTTTCTTTAGGCCCAATAAATAACAATTTTAATTTAAACTCATCAATGACAGATTTGTCTATATTATCAATAATATCAAATACAATATCAGGACGTTTTGATTTGTTAAATTTACCAATATATGAGATTACAACATCAGAATCTTCGAACCCATACTCTTTTCTTATACTCGCTCTTGCGGCATGGTCATAATACATAATTGCATCATTATAACCATGCCTTAAATAATCAATTTTCGATTGTGAAATTCCTAAATTAGTCAAATACTGATATTCTTCATCTCCTAAAGCAAAGATTTTGGCATACTTATCAGTATTATTGATTATTGGAGCAAAGATTTTTCTGAATAATGTATAATATAGCATTCTAAATCTATTTTGTGATGCTACCCAAGACATGTGACAATCTCTTACAATTTCATATTTTCTTTTAGCCCTAAACAAAATTAAATCTTTAAAATCGCCTATCCCATGCATGTAAACTAGATGTGGATTAATTTGCTTTATTGTCTTAAATAAGCCTTTGAGGATTATTCTACTTGAGAATTTAAGGTAAACATCAAGTCTGATAATCTTAATCCCAGTATTTTTTTCAAAATCTTCATCAGCTTTTATTGAATGATTCTTGTGAAAAGGAGACATATCATTAGATGTAATCAAATAAACATCATCATCACTGCCTTTCCCAGCAAATAGCAACTCATTTATTTGGTAACCAGCTGTTGGATCAAAATAATCTTCAACATGAATTATAATCATTACAACACTCCAATCTGAACCTTCATACAATTACTCTTTTTATTTCCATTTCAAATGCTTTGTTTTCATTATCTACCACTGCATTAAAATTATTACCCCCTTCTTCTAAACCATTCCAATCAATCGAATTATAATAGTCATATAATTTATCACATGCCTCAGAGTCTTCGAAATCAAAGACATATCCAAATCCGTACTTCATCGAAATTTGTTCCATGTAAGTATTCTTACAAACCAATATTGGCATCCTTAGTTTAGACGCATAATATAATTTATTTGAAAGAGCATATTCTAATAAGGGTGAATTGTTACCATAAAGATTATTGATAATATCTGTTTCTCCATAGTAATTAAGTGTCATTTCTGGAGGAAACTGATCTATAAGGTCAACATTATTGATATTGTTTTCAACACAGAAATTCTCAAGGAGCTTTGCATTTTTTCCTATGAATCTAAGACGAAACCTAGGATCATCTTTAAATTTCATTATTACTTTTTTATTCTGTTCAAGAAATCTAATCAGCCCAATATATGATATTCTAATAACATCATTACTTCGAGATTTTTTCAAAAATTCTTCAATTATACTATTTTCTATCTTAACATCATTGTGCACATTAATATAATTCTGTGGTGGTAAGAATTCTTTGTATCCTTTTGAAGAAATCACATTTGCACTAGAATATTTAACTAGTTATTCTACTATCTTATAAAAAATAATATTCTTCTCGAAAGTATAATCTCTAATATCTAAGATGTATTTCCATTTATACTTGCTTAATGATGTTGACCTTAACAAAACACCAACACTTGTTTGTAATAGAATAACATGGTCGTAGTTATTTTTTTTAATACATCAGACGCAAACATTCTGAATTTCATATATCCTAAAAGTTTAGCAGCTTTACTTGCTGTGTCTTCAATTTGGAGATTGAATGAATAATAGTTTTCAGCTTTAATATCTTCTTTCATCCTATGCCTATTCCAATAAATAACATCATACGGTTCCTCAATTAGATCAATATATTTATTGATATATGGTGTTAAATATATATTGTTTAGTGACACGAAGCAGATTCTTTTATTCATTAGTTTTACTCCAAACCACTCTATTCACATAATCTGTATAAGACAAAATAATTCTCAACACTTTATCTGATACATTCGGAATACTATAATCTGCAACCAATCTTAAAGTATCTTTTTTCTGTGTCTCTAGTACTTCTAACCCCTGAAGAATTCTTTCTTTCTTAAGGCCAACCATCATCACTGATGCTTCTTCCATAGCTTCAGGGCGTTCATGAGCCTGCCTAATATTAAGCGCTCTAAATCCTAGAATCGAAGACTCTTCACTTATGGTTCCACTGTCGCTTAAAACCGATTTTGCATACTTTTGAAGTTTCACATAATCATTAAATCTAAATGTTAAATAAAGTGATAGCTGAATAAAAAGAACCAACAAACTCTCAATATAATTCTTCTTATAAAAAAAATAAGAGAAGAAGAATGGTGAGAAAACTTTTGCACACCAATTCATTAAATAACCAACAACACCAGAAATTTCAGTCTCTTCTCTTAAACTATAAATGGCAGAAAAATCAAGTGTTCTTGGATCAAATCCTCCTCCAGACACAACAATAAAAATTGACATAATAATATATACGAAAAAAAAATTTTAAAATTAATTTTGCATATTTAAAACTATCAATTATATACACCCTTTTTAATCGCAAGATAAAAGATACTAAAGCAAAGCAACCATTCAATACGAAAGTATATAAATGACTTTGTGAACTCATCCAATAATAAGAATTAGCGGGTAATAAAACGAACAACGCAATCATATTGTATAAAGAAGTCGATACAAACTTCTTATTTTTAGGTCTATACAACATAAATAAAAATAAATATAAAACTGAGATAAAAAAACTCATTGTATTTGTATTTGTTACTAGCCCAGAGTATCTATATAATGGTGAAACTACTTTTAAATAAATTAATTCTATTCCAAATTTTTACAATATTAGTCCTAAAAAACCATTAATATACTTTAGATTTTTTGTGGAATTGAGTTCCAAAATAAATTTTCTCCTCTCACAATTATTTATTTTTCAAAATCTTACTTTATAGCTCATAAACAATACTGTTTATCTATAATTTATTGTACAGATAAATATTTAACAAGTAAAAAATATTTCAAGATAAAGATTACAATCCATTTAATATATTTTTGTATAATTTTAAATATTCCTTCTGAATACTCTTTGAAGAATACCTTTCTGCATTTCTTCTAATGTTTTCAGATAATTTCTCATTTTTTTTATTAACATTTTGGACAGAATTAAGTAATTTTTCATAATTTCCTTTTTCTACTACACACCCTGTCTTTCCATGTATAATTGACTCACCACTTCCTCCAGTATTAAATGTAATTACTGGTGTTCCACATGCCTGTGCTTCTATGTTTACAGTAGGAAAATTATCGTAAAGTGTTGGATTTACAAATATATCTGCCTTATTATATAGTTCAACCAACTCTTGAATTGAATTTGTTCTCTGAATACAGTTTATTTTAGGATTAATTTGATTCGCCTGCTCTTTTGTAACACCAACAACTGTAATTATAAAATTTTCATCCAAATCATTTGCTAATCTTTCAAAGTATCTTAATCCTTTTCTATCTTCCCATTTACTAGCCACACCTAGTATACTTTTTTTCTTAGCTTCATCTTTATTTTCCAAAACCCTAAAGAGATCTGTGTCAATACCATTATGGATAGTAATCACTTTATTATTTTTTAAGAAAGATTCCTTAATTATCTCTGCTAGCCAATTAGATGGTGTTATAAAAGTAATACCGGAATCACTTAATAATTCCTTTTTTATTAAATAATTCTTATGCCCTTGCTTTACACTATTTTGTATATGTCTAGGGTATTCTTCTGAAATTTTCTTGAGATGATTTAAATTAGGCTCTTTTTCCCAATCATACTCAATTCCACCTTGGTCAGCTGAACTCCCAGATATTAACCATGTATCGTGTAATAACCAAACTATTTTTACGTTTATACTTTTAAGAAAAGAAATCAGTTTAATAAAATTAACATAGTATCCATGAATATTATGTAAGTGCACAATGTCAGGTTTTATTTCTTTTATCTTTTTAATAATTTTTTTTGTATTCACATAATTATACTGTGCATGTTTGTTGAATACTCTAGTTCCTAAAACATCAATTGCTTGCTCAAATTTGTTTCCAATTTTAAAAACATTTTTATCTTCGCTTCTATCGCCACGACCATAGATAACATAACTCTCATGCCCATTCGCTTGTATCTCTTTATGTAAGTTCTGAACAATTCGCCCTGTAGAACCATAGCCATATACTGAATTTATTTGTAGAATTCTCATTCTACTTACCCCATACTACTCTATCCACATAATCCGTATATGAAACAATTATTCTCAACACTTTATCTGATACATTCGGCATACTATAATCCGCAACCAATCTTAAAGTATCTTCCTTTTGTGTATCAAGTATGGATATCCCTTGCATGATTCGTTCCTTTTCAAGCCCAACCATCATGACTGCACCTTCTTCCATTGCTTCTGGACGTTCATGTGCTTCACGTAAGTTAAGTGCCTTAAATTTAAGTATTGATGATTCTTCACTAATTGTACCACTATCACTTAATACTGCTTTTGAATTCAATTGCAAGTTATTGTAATCAGTGAATCCCATTGGTTTCATTAACTGAACAAAATCATTGAATTCTACACCTTTTTCTTCAATCATCTTACGTGTTCTAGGGTGAGTACTTACAATAACTGGTAATTGATAAACTTCCGCAATCTCATTTAATGAGTCAACTAAGTTTAAGAAGTTACGTTCTGAGTTAATATTCTCATCACGATGTGCAGATACAACAAAGTATTGTCCTTTTTCAAGACCTAACTTTTTGTAGCTTTTTGCATTCTTAATATCGTCCATCTTTTCGTTTAATACTTCGAACATTGGACTACCCGTTTTGATAATTTGATCCGCTGGTAAGCCTTCAGCTAATAAATATTCACGGGCAATATCACTATAAGTTAAGTTGATATCTGCTACATGATCAACGATCTTACGGTTCGTTTCTTCAGGTACACGTTGATCAAAGCAACGATTTCCAGCTTCCATATGGAAAATTGGAATATGATGACGTTTAGCAGCAATTGCACACAGACAGCTATTAGTGTCTCCTAGTACAAGGAATGAATCCGGTGCTTCATCAACTAAGATTGGGTCGATATTAGCTAAGATTTGTCCCACTGTCTCCATTGGAGAACCTCCAGCAGCATTCAAGAAGTAGTCTGGCTTTCTTAGGCCAAAGTCTTCAAAGAAAACTTCATTTAGCTCATAGTCATAGTTTTGTCCAGTATGAACCAAAATATGTTCAATTGCTTGAGATTCTTCTAATTTCTTAATTACTGAAGATAACCGGATAATTTCTGGTCGTGTTCCTACTACGGTCATAACTTTCAATTTTTTCATTTAATTAAACCTCCAAAAAGAATGTATCAGGATGATCGGGATCAAACATCTCGTTTACCCACATAATTGTCACCATATCCGCATCTCCTGTATTCACAATCGAATGCGTATAACCTGTTGGAATAACAACAACTTCTAACTTATCTCCTGATACTTCATATTCAATCACTTCATCTGAGAAATAGTCTCTAAAGCGAATAACACCATGTCCTGATACAACTAAGAACTTTTCATTTTTAGTATGATGCCAATGTTCCCCTTTAGTAATTCCTGGTTTCGATACATTGACTGAAACTTGACCAGCATAAGGTGATTTAACAAACTCTGTAAAAGACCCACGAGGATCCTCATGCATCACTAGTGGATAGCTAAAGTCATTGACTGGCAAGAAGTTTAAATAAGTACTATATAATTTACGAGTAAAATCATCATCTAGATTCGATATCACACGATTATTTCTTGACGCTTTAAACTCCTGAAGTAATTCAGCAATATGTCCTAACTTTTCTTGATAACTTACAGGTACAATACAGTACTCCCCGTCTTTGGCTGCTTGATCATTCAAGGTTCTGAGAAACTCCTCAACTAGATCATCAATATATACGAGGGTTAATTCAACGTTTGGATCATTAATCGTTATCTCTTCGCCTCTTGCAATCTTATGACTAAAGGTTGCGATAACTGTATTATAATTTGGCTTAGACCACTTACCGAATAAGTTAGGTAATCGGTAGACATAAGTCTTTACATCATAATCTTTACCATATTGAAAGACTAGGTCTTCACCTGCTTTTTTACTTTGTCCGTAAGCAGAATCATTGGTTGCTTGGGTAGATGATGTAATAAGAATCGGTGCTTTATTCTTAGCTTTGATTAATGCATTCAATAATGTTTGAGTAAAATCAACATTGCCTTCAACAAACTCTGCATCTTTCACAGGACGGTTAACACCGGCCAAGTGAAAAACAAAGTCCGCTTGTTGAGCATAGTCGTTTAATTCTTCCTTTGTGGTTTGTCGTGTTACCTTGAGCACTTTATGTTCTTCCATTTGTTCTAAGGTCGCAATTAAGTTCTTACCAACAAAGCCATTGGCTCCTGTTACGAGAATATTCAATGATCAACCCTCCCAATTAGCTAATTCTGCTTGAACTTCATCCAATGCTAATAACTTCTCCACTAATTCATCCACTGATAGTTGTTCTGTATTATCAGAATTGTATTCATCTAATAAGCCAGTTGGATTACCTTCTTCAAAATACTTGTCATAATTAAGATCACGCTTATCAGATGGTACGCGGTAGAAATCTCCCATGTCAATCGCACGCACTGCTTCTTCTTTTGTTAAGAGAGATTCATACATTTTCTCTCCATGGCGAATACCAATCTCTTTGATATCTGATTGAACTTTGAAAATTTTATCAATAGCTTTAATCAATGTGTTAATTGTACTTGCAGGGGCTTTTTGTACCATAATGTCACCTTGTTCTGCATGTTCAAAGGCGAATAACACTAGGTCAACTGCCTCATCTAAACTCATCATAAAACGAGTCATCTCACCATCTGTTAATGTTAATGGTTTACCTGCTTTAATTTGTTCGATGAAGAGTGGTATCACACTTCCTCGTGAAGCCATTACGTTACCGTAACGGGTCGCACTAATACGTGTTTTTTCTGAATCTATATTCCGCGCTTTAGCGACAATCACTTTTTCCATCATTGCCTTAGAAGTTCCCATCGCATTAATCGGATAAGCTGCTTTATCTGTTGATAAACAAACAACATTACTAACACCAGCATCAATAGCAGCAGTCAATACATTATCTGTACCAATAACATTCGTTTTTACAGCTTCCATGGGGAAGAATTCACATGAAGGTACTTGCTTCAATGCGGCGGCATGGAAGATATAATCAACATCACGAACAGCATCTCGAATACTATTTATATCTCGAACATCGCCAATATAGAATTTAATCTTATCATTGTTGTATTTCTTGCGCATATCATCTTGTTTTTTCTCATCCCGAGAAAAAATACGAATTTCTTTAAAGTCTGAGTCTAAGAAACGTTTAAGTACAGCATTACCAAATGAGCCTGTACCACCTGTAATTAACAATATTTTATTTTCAAACATTTTAAACCTACTCTCTATTGAAGTGATTCTCTAAAATAGATACAGAAACATCCGTATTTAAAAATTTTTCAGCATATTTTCTTCCGTTAAGTCCTATATCTCTTAGTTTTAGATTTTCACTCATTTGTTTAATTTTTTTTACGAACCCATCTTTGTCCCCTGACCAAACCCATTCACCGCAGCTTGCATCACTAATTAATTCATTAATATCCGAGGCTTTATCTGTCGCTGCTAATACTGGTTTACCGTATTCCATATAAGATAAAATCCTGGAAGGATAATTGGGAATAGTAAATCTTGGATCAAGTACAATTAACCCAACATCACTTTCTAAAGTAATTTGTTCATATTCATTCCTTGGTAAATTCTCTAACAATCTTGCATTAATTATTTCATGTTTATTAATTGTATTCTCTAATTTATAACGTTCTGTCCCTCTTCCAATAAATAAAAAGTAAATATCTTTTTGCTCTTTTAACTGAAGTAAAGCATGCGATAATAAATAAATATATTGTGGTTTCCCCATATTTCCGCCAAATAAAAATATACACGCATCTTCTGGTATATCTAATTCTCTTCTTATATTATAAGATGTCTTCTTGTAATTTTCAGTCATATTTTTAGTATTTGGAAACAACTCTATTTTATTACTATCTAAATAGCTATTCTCTTTTAAAACATAGTTCTTATTAGCTTCAGACATACATCCTATTATTGTTGCAGTCTCTAAAAGTTGCTTTTCTTTCAATTTAAAATACCAATATAATGGATTCCACTTTTTAAGTATGCCTAAGTCTATAGCATTTTGTGGAAATATATCTTTTAACATTAAATAAGATGGGCATTCATACTTTTTCATTGCCCATTTTACAACATCGCTGTTAGTAACTGGCGGTGATTCAAATAGAATAAAATCAAAATTTCTATCACTTAAAAATTTAGATACATTTTTCTTAATTATTTTTGGCATTCGTAAAGTCGTTATACCTTTTTTTATTAAGTCCACATCATAATAGTCACCAGTGGCTACTCGTAGAACTTCAATTCCTCGCTCTCTAGTCAGCTCTGTTTTACTTGCACCTTGCTCAGTTGCAACAACTGTAATTTCATGCTTTCTAAATGATAATTGCTCTGCTAAATCAGTATAAATTGTGCTACCTTGTGTCGGTTTTGGAAAAGATGTTGCGATATACAATATCTTCATAGCTCCCTCCAATTCCACCAAAGATGATATGTACTAGAAATAGATTTCATCTTGAATTTATTATTTATATAAAAGTTTATCGCAGGAATATTATTTATCTGGGTTCCAACTTTTATTCTATATTTTTTTTGCTCTAAGACATAATTTTCTAGAGCTTTAATTAATCTAGTTCCTAAATTTTTCCCTCTGTAATTCTCATCGACTGCTATTAACTCTACTGTTGCTGACAATTTATCCATTGAAAATAATATAAATCCATATATACTCTCTTCATCTTTATAATAAACAAAATATTTATTATCTTTTCTGAACGAATTTAATGTCCAATTATAGTAAATTTTTCTTGCTTTTTCTTTATTTAGATACGGATCATTCATAAATCTAGAATAATTAAATGAATTCTCAGCTAATTTAAGTAATTGTACATTATTTTCAAGTTGATTTTTTACGAAAATGTTCTTATCATTTTTGTTTTTATCTAATATTTCTTTTTCAAACTGTATATTAATATCTACCATGATTGATGGTGTCTTAGTATTTATCCATTGGTTATTTAGTGGATTGTTACAGATATTTGCTATCGTCACAAAGTTAAATTCTTTAGATATCTGAACTAAATTATCTTGTTCCTCTTCTAATAGAGTATCATAAAGCTTAATGATAGCAGAATCAACTCCAAAATAATTAGTGTCCCATTCCAATTTTTCGATTAAATATTTTTTACTCAAAATAATCTCCTAGTCTGTAATTCTATTTGGTGTAGATATCTTCTCTATTTAAAACAGAAATAATCGTCTTCTTTAATATTTTTATGTCTAATGTAATTGACAAGTTATCTATATAGTAAATATCATTTTGAATTCTTTCTTTCCAAGGGATAGAGTTTCTGAAATAAGCTTGATTGTATCCTGTTATACCTGGTCGTACTTCTACTTTCCTTTCTTCATTACCCGTATATTTTTTCAAGTGTTCAGGTAAATCAGGTCTCGGTCCAATGAAACTCATGTCACCTTTCAGTACATTGATAAGTTGTGGAACTTCATCTATACTACTTTTTCGTAAAAAACGGCCGATTTTTGTTACGCGTGGATCATTATCTGAATTATATGTCGAACCGTCTTCATTCCTAATATCCAGCGCATTAAACTTCATTGATCGAAATTTATACATTTTAAATACCTTCTTGTTTAATCCAAGTCTTTCAGCATTATAAAAAATAGGGCCATTATCTTGAAAATAAATAATAGGTCCAATAATTAAAATTAGAATCACAAAAAATGGCAATAAAATAAGTGAGAATACTATATCTATTATTCGTTTTACATATTTGTTATACACAGCATCACCTTTTATATTTTAATTATTTTTTTATATACTATTTTAAATGCATTTATAACATATTCCACATCTTCATCATTAAGTAAGGTCTGAAGTGGTAAAGTTATCTCATTTTTATACATATTAAATGCATTTGGATAGTTTTTGATATCAAAACCTAGGTTTTGGTAGGCTGTAAACATTGGTAGGGGTTTGTAATGAACATTTGTAGAAACACCTAATTCAGCCATTTTTAGTATAAATTGATTCCTGGTTTCTTCATTTAACCCTGGAATTCTAACAAAGTACAGATGACCGGATGACGTATTACTTTCTGCCTTGTGTGTTAAAACACTTATATTTAACTCTCTCAAACCTTCATTGTACTTTTCAATTATCTCATGTCTTCGAGAGAGTAATTGACTATATCTTTTTAATTGAATCAAACCTAATGATGCAGTAATATCAGTCATATTATACTTGTAACCAGGGTAAATGATATCATATTCCCATGAACCTTTTTCATTTTTAGTTAACGCATCTTTAGACTGTCCATGTAAACTATATAACATGAATTCTTGATAAATTTCATCATCATTAAGACCTAAATCATTTCTCCAAACTACTGCTCCACCCTCTGATGTTGTTAAATTTTTTACTGCATGAAATGAAAAAACAGTAAAATCAGCTACTTGTCCACAGTTTTTCCCATTTTGAGATGCACCAAATGCATGAGCTGCGTCTGCCATTACCATAACTCGATTAATTTTTTCTTGAAGTTTAGTTATAGGTTGAAAAATATGTTTTTTACGTTTAACTATTTCAAATATTTTTTCATAATCACACATAATACCTGCTAGATCTATTGGTATTATTAATTTAGTATTTTTATTAATTGCTTTTTCTAACTGTTCATAGTCCATTTCATAAGAATCAGGTGCAGTGTCTATTAAAATTATTTTAGCCCCAACATGCTCTATAATTGATGCAGATGCTGTATAAGTGTAAGCTGAGGTTATTACCTCATCACCAGGACCAATGCCCAAAATTCTTAATACTAGTTCCATACCCGAAGTTGCAGAATTTAAAGCCACAGCCCTGTTGACTCCAACATATTTACTTATTTGTTTTTCAAATTCTTTTGTTTTTGGTCCAGTTGTTATCCAACCAGATTTTAATGTATTAACAACTTCTTCTATTTCTAAATCTGTTATGTCTGGTGGTGAAAACGGAATATTTTTAATTTTCATTTTTTTCCTCCAATTTATTAGAACTTAATATTTCTGTATATAATTTTGTTAATTAAATAACCCAAACCACTTCTTACGTGGTTTTTTTGGTTCGATTGGTTTCTTTATATTCACTCGATCTCCATTAAAGATATCTCGGGCATTGTCTTTAAAGTATAGGACAGTTTCTTGTCCGTACTCTTTCGCTAATCGTTCAAATGCAGACTGTACATTCATTGGTCGGTACTTTAAATGATGAACATCTGAAGCTAATATGTGAGCTAGATTATGTTGAATCATTTGTTGACTGTTCGCGACGAGTGTTTCACTATAATAACCCGAATAACTTGATGTTGTAATTTGCGATAAACACCCCATCTGTACGAGTTCATATAACAGATATAGATTACTGGATAACTCATGGTTTCTTTCTGGATGCGCAATCACGGGTGTAATACCGTCATCGATTAATTCTTTTAAGACTTGCTTGGCATTGGAAGGTACTCGGTCTGAGGGAAACTCAATCAGATAATACTTTCCAGCTGAATCTAACGACAATAATTCCCCATTATATAAATCATCCAGGAACTTGTCTGTTAAACGAATTTCCTGGGATGCATAGACTTTTAGATTCACATTAGCTTGATTGTATGCCTCTTGTAGAGCATTCGCTGCTTCGACTACATCTGCCTTATAATTTATATACTTACCGTTACGATGATGAGGGGTAAGAACCATATGTTCAACCCCTTCATCAATAGCTTGCCTGGCTAGTTCAATGGATTGTTCGATGGTTTGAGCCCCATCATCTACACCAGGTATGAGATGAGAATGTAAGTCGATGATCATGCTTCGTCATCCTCTAAACCATAGGCATAGTAACCATACCCTTTTCCTTCTTCAAAAGGCACATTATTTATAACAAAGCCTAATATATTTGCTTTAACATTTTCTAAGGCTTGCTTGGCTTCTCTAACTAATTCTTTGCGCGCCAAGTTTTGCCGAACAACTAAGATCACACCATCGACTCTACTCGCAATAATTTGAGCATCCGTTACTGAATTAACAGGCGGTGTATCATAGATAACCATATCAAAGTTATCAGACAATTCTTGCATTAATCTTGCCATTTGAGGTGATCCAATCAATTCAGCAGGGTTGGGTGGCATGGGTCCTGAGGGTAAGAAATATAACCCTAATTCTTTAGACTTTTGAACTACTTGATTAAACTTTAATTCTGGATTCGCTAATAATGTCGTTAATCCTAGTTCATTATTCAACTTAAACGTCCGGTGAACAGTTGGCTTACGCAGATCACTATCTACAATCAATACGTTACGACCTGTTTGTGCCATTGTATAAGCTAAGTTAGCTGAGGTCGTTGATTTCCCTTCCATCGGCATACTTGAGGTAATCGCGATCGACTTGACTTGATTGCCGACTTGCGCGAATTCAAGGTTTGTGCGTAGTGTACGGTATTGTTCCGAAATCATTGACTTAGGTTCATAATACGTAATTAAGGGTGCACCTAAACGCTGTTCTTTTTCAGCTTTTTTTTGCTTGTTTCCAAATCCAAACATCTCTATACTCTCCTTCTTAACGGTGTATTATCTGATTCAATTCTATAACGGTTCTTCTTGACTTGTGCATTGGTCAATTCATTGATCTCTCCTAAGCGAATCAACCCCATATTAGTAAGATCATCAACCGACTTCACTCGCGTATCCATCAATTCTTTAATCAAGGCAATACCAACCATAATAATGAACCCTAACATACCGCCAATTAAGGCATTCATAATAATGCTAGGAGATACCGCATTAGGGTTATAGGATGCTGAGGACATCACATAAATACCCGTCACATCATCACCGTAAAACGCCATTAAGATATTCTCGAATTCAGTAATGACACTATTCACTATGTTTTGTGCATCGACTGGAGACTCCATTTTCGCAGTGATATAGAAGGCTTGTGAGTTCTGAGATTGAGTTACACTAATGGCATTTCTAAGCTCACCAATCGTAAAGTGATTACCCAAACTCTCATTCACTGCTGTTAACACGGCATCTCCTTGAATAATATCCGTATACGTATTAATTAAGTAGACATTCGATTGTAACTCGCTATACTGCATAGCTGTCTCTTGTCCACTACTTTGATTTACTAATAATTGCGCCTCTGATTCATATTTCCGGTCAACAAACAATAGCGTAAAAGCCACAGCTAAAGCTGCACCGATAATCGTCATACCAGCAATTCTTACAAAGTACTTACGAAAAAGATTCCACAAATCTAATAAACTAATTTCTTGTTCCATATATCCTCCACTAACTTCTTATTATTCAGCACTGTGATTGGCGAAGTCAATAATCGCCTGTTTTAACTTTCTTGGGTGTAAGTCATTTAAACTTTCAACAAACTCAACGGTTTCACTGAGCGGTTTGTCCACGACTTTACCGATAAAGATATTCTCATCAATTTGTTCTTCGACCAGTTCGCCGGATGTTAATAACTCTTCATATAACTTCTCACCCGGTCTTATCCCGGCTTCCACAATTGGAATCTCTGATTCCGTATGGCCGCTAAGTAGAATTAACTTGCGCGCTAAGTCTACTATCTTGACTGGCTCTCCCATATTCAAGATGAATACTTCGCCGCCTTCTGCGTGTGCTCCCGCGAATACAACTAGACGACTTGCTTCTGGTATGGTCATAAAGTAACGGGTCATTCTAAAGTCGGTCACTGTGACGGGACCGCCGGCCGTAATTTGCTTCTCAAAGAGTGGGATAACACTTCCACGGCTCCCTAGCACGTTACCAAAGCGAACCGCACAAAAGATCGAGTCACTTTGTTTGTTCATTCCAGTGACGATGAGTTCGGCGACACGTTTTGATGCTCCCATCACATTCGGTGGGCGAACGGCTTTGTCCGTTGAGATCATCACCATCTTACCGACTTTAGCTTGGTCGACGGCTTTTGCTACATTGTAAGACCCTAGTATATTATTCTTTAAGGCTTCTTCTGGGTTCCATTCCATGAGCGGTACATGTTTATGCGCTGCTGCATGATAGACAATATCCACTTCTTCTTCTTTGAATAATTCATAGATTCGCTCATAATCTTGCACATCCGCAATCACAGGAACGAATTCGGTCATCGTATCGAGTTGTTGAAGTTCTTGATAGATTAAGTAGATTGAGTTCTCACCATGTCCAATGAGTAGGACACGCTTTGGATTAAAGCGACTGATTTGTCGAGTGATTTCTGATCCAATGGATCCACCAGCTCCGGTGATTGCAATGGTCTTGCCTTCAATTTCTTTTCTTAAATGACTTTCATCCAATTGGATTTCTTTTCTTCCTAAGAGATCACCAATATCTACTTTTTTAGGACCATGATTCATTTGATAAACTCCCGTAATGACATCTTCAACTTTAGGCATCTTATAGGGTTTAATATCATATTTGTTGAGTTCAGTAATGATTCGTTCATAATCTTCGGGCGTTAAACTTGGTATGGCAATAATTGCTCGATCAATGTCGTAGTCTTTCTCAATAGCTTCTAATTGTGATAGATCACCCGCAACTTTTATACCCGAGATACTTTTACCTTGTTTTTTGGGGTCTTCATCTAGAATCGCCACTACTTTTGTATCTTGTGGATTCCGTATGTGATTCTCTACGAAGAGTGATCCACCGTCACCTGCGCCAATCACAATAATTTGCTTAATATCTTCCGTTTGGGTGCGCCGATTTTGATCTTTCAATAGGTAGATATTCTGCCAAAGTACACGTAAACCAACTCCGATAATTCCAGCTACAATCCCTGCAAGTACCATGAAGCGTAAAGCAATCATAAAGTCGAAAAAGATGGTGATTAAACCACTTAAAGATCCACTCAGTACGAATGCCATGAATAGAGAGAATAAATCTCGTACGCCACTATAGCGATTAATCCGCATATTTAATTTAAACACTCGACTGACAATTATATAGATAACAAAAGCTACAATTGTGAAAAGAAAGTACCCTTTTAATCTTGGGCTAATCATATTCCAGTAAAAGATATAGGCGCTCGCTGATCCAATACAAAGACAAATGAAATCTGCGAGTAACCAGACTATTGTTTTTTGAATGTTGTTCATTTTCTCAATCCACTTAACAAATACAGTGGTTGAATTTTGTTTTTCCAATCGGTCACCAACTTTACTATTTTAATTCATTTATTCTCTATTATTAATGTAGTTGTTCTTTTAAAGCTGCTAATGAGTTTTCATCAATGATGTCATAGTAAATACCATCGATCATCTCACCTGTTCCCGTTAATTGATAAGTTTCAATTTCGATATTTGAATTGTAAGTTTTGTATAAATCAAATAATTGAGGCAAGCTTAAGTTTGTTTCAATATTATCTGATAAGGCAGAGAACATCTTAATATAGTTTGGTATTGATTCCAGTTCCGTTGCTTTTTGCATGACTGCTTGGACGATTTCACGTTGACGTTCTTGTCTTGCGTAATCACCACCAGATGTGTAACGTTCACGTGCATAAGCTAATGCCATATCGCTATCTAATTCGGTTGTCACACCTGCCTCAAAGTTATACCCTCCTATAGAGAAAGATGTCGGTGGTGTGACTTCAATCGTTCCAACTGCATCTACAATTTCCTTCAGTCCTGCCATGTTAACTACGACATAGTTCTCAATATTTGTATCTAAGAAGTTATTAACCGTGCTTAAACTTAATTCTGCGCCACCAAAGGCATATGCATGATTTATCTTATCCAATCCATATCCTTCAATCTCAACATAGGCATCTCGTGGAATACTTGCAAGAATTCCAGTTTCTTCTTCCTTACTCATATCCATAACCATTATTGTATCTGAACGGCCTTGATCCACTCTTCCTAAGTCTCCAGTATCTACTCCCATAAATAACATCGAAAAATGCTCAGAAGATTCTGATGACTCTTCCTGAGCGGATACAAACGGGTTGGGACTTAATGTTGAGGTAACCATTAGTAATATAAGTAAAACATTCCGGGTAAATTTCATCCTTTTTGCTCCTCTTGTATAGATTATCAATCCTTCGATATTAAGTTAATTTTTAATTTTATCTAGTTTTGATAATATTTTTTATAGATTGTTTAATTTTACCTTAATTATACGCATAAATCTATGGTGTTTAAAGGGAAAATGGATTATATCTCATTGAAAACGATTAATATATGTATATTTAATTATAATAGTAATGCAATAATTTATTCTATGCGCTGAATGTAGCCTTATTATTCACTTAAACTATGATACTACATTTTTCTCTTTTTTCTTAATTAACCCTTAAAATTTACATAAACTTTACAATACTATTGGCTAAAACTATCATAAGTTACTTTATATTACAGTATATTTTGTTGGACTCCGATTAGAAAGCGTTTGTTTATTGATAAGTTGAGAGGGATCCTATGAGACGTTTATAATAGGCAAATAATCTTCGCCGCCTTTAATTAATTGGCTTATTGCTGAAACGGGATGGCTAGTAACAATTTCTACCTTAGCTGAACATCTAGACAGTACTGCTCGCATTATAAAGGAAGATATTGCTTTCTTAAGTGGGTCGAAACCTGATCTTGGCATTGAATCGTCGCATAAAGGATAACGAATTATGATGAATTAAACAGCAGATATGCAAGAATATTTTCGTGCTCAGTTTCCAAAGACTCACTAAGCACTTTATGATATATATTATGAGTTTAGACAATTACTGGGTCGGTCTATGGATGAGAATAAGATTGACTTACGGATCTATATAGGTTCATTAATTTGAAGAATTTAATGGTTGATTTGCACGGGAAGTATTATGATGGGCACTACTCTCATGCGCAGATGATTCAGAAGTTGTTATCATTTGAATTGTGAGATTATTTGGCGATTGAGACGTACCAGCACCGGGAGTTGAGTGTTGCGCGCTTTAGTTCGAATGAGGCGGATATAATTATTAGTACGTTTAAGTTGACGGTGGTGATTGATCACTACCTGAGCTTTAATGATTTGAGCCGAATTAAGGCATCGATTCAAATGGTAATGGTGTTGGAGGAGAAAGCTGAGAAGTATGGGGAGTTTGGTTTTGAATTTTAGGTGGGATGGGCGTTACCTTGGTGGGTGATGCTCTTTTTTTGTGGGGATTTTTGGAGAATTTGGCGTTTGCGGGGCGTCGTGAAGAGGCACGATGGACCGTATTTGCGTTTACGGAGTGTCGTGAGTCAGCACGATGAACCGTATTTGCGTTTGCGGAGTGTCGTGAGGAGGCACGATGAACCGTAAACCAATTTGCGGTTCGTCGAGCCGGTGCTCGACGCCCTTTTCCATTGATCAAATCGAAAAAAGTCACCCTGTCGGATGTGTCGCGGTCCAATCGGTGCACGAGAAGATACGGTTGCGACGGTTGCCTTCTTGGACGTATTTTTACACGAACGCTTGTTAATCAAGTAAAGAAACATATTTGTCGCAATGATTATTGCAATTCAACATGTTTAAAACGATTTTTTCAAAGTTTGAGGATAGAAATTATTAATTTACTTATATAGTTTATGGTATTGTATTTGCTACTGATGAGTGGAGATACTTTTGATATTTATTTATAGACTGATTTTCTTCTACCCTCCTAATTTGACAAGCTTAGTGCTTAATTTATCTAAACGCTTTCCCAATTCATTTAAATCGCCGATTGTAAAATTAAGCTAGACAACTAAAACAGCCATTTGTGGTACACTCAACTTGTAATTCCGACCAAAGAATACAAAGGAGTGACCACAAATGACCTACACCCATCTTACCACGGATGAA
>NZ_JBGQRB010000029.1:0-29075 GCF_045528645.1 Ruoffia sp. FAM 20857 | reverse complement strand
TAAAGACTTGAGTTATAAAAGAATCGAAAAGCGACATTTCCCCCATGGGGGAAACCCTATACCTAAAAGTCTAATGGGGTATGTCTTTTGAATAACAATAGTGTTGCATTTGATTTGACAACAGAGGAGATTTATATACTCTATTCTCTTCACTATGAAACATTGATTCCAAACTTCGTTTGTGCTATTATAAATCTTGTCCTTTAATTTAAGTAAAACACGCGATCGTGGCGGAATGGCAGACGCGCTAGCTTGAGGGGCTAGTGTCCTTAAGGATGTGTGGGTTCAAATCCCATCGATCGCATCATAAACTCAGTATATAAAAGAAACACGGTGACTTCGTTAGAAGCAACCGTGTTTTTTTGTCTTTACTCTTTATTAAAAATTCTCTTTAACCCAATGCGGCTTTTTTGACGATCTAAAGAAATGACTTCGACTTCAATAATATCTCCAACAGAAACGGCATCAGAGGGATGTTTGATGAATTTTTTAGAGAGTTTTGAGATATGTACTAAACCATCTTGTTTCACTCCAATATCAACAAAGGCTCCAAAGTCGACCACGTTGCGCACGACTCCTTGCAGTTGCATCCCCTCATCCAAATCTTCCATTGATAAGACGTCCGCACGAAGGACTGGCGCATCTTGCCCGTCACGTACATCTGCCGTAGGATGCATTAACCCATCTAGAATATCTGAGATAGATTCTTCACCTAAGTCGTATTGGGTTGCTAAGTCACTGGCTTTGAGTGATTTTAGTGTTTCAATCGCCTCTTCAGAACCAATATCATTTACGTTAACATTTGCCTGATTTAAAATATCTAAAGCCACTTTATAACTCTCCGGGTGAATACTCGTTTGGTCTAATGGATTTTCCCCGCCTAAGATACGCATGAAACCTACGGCTTGTTCATAAGTTTTAGGACCTAAACGTTTGACATCTTTAATTTGTTCACGACTTGAGAAGTGACCTATTTCGTCACGAAGTGCAATCACATTCTTAGCTGTGGCTGCAGTCAAGCCTGAAACGTGCTCCAATAATTGGATACTAGCAGTATTCAAATCGACTCCAACCTGGTTAACGGTAATGTTGACCACAAAGTCTAATTGTTGCGTTAAATCTTTTTGACTCACATCATGTTGGTATTGACCTACCCCCATAGATTTAGGATCAATTTTAATTAATTCAGCAATCGGATCTTGTAAACGACGAGCAATTGAAACCGCACTACGTTCTTCAACTTGGAAGTCTGGGAACTCTTTACGGGCAATGGCACTCGCACTGTATACCGAAGCACCCGCTTCATTAATCACGATAAATTGTGTGTCCAAGTTATGTTCTTTAATTAGATTTGAAACAAATTGTTCAGACTCACGACTAGCTGTCCCATTACCGATCGCAATGATATCCACATCGTGTTTACGGATAAATTCTAATAACTCGCCTTTAGCTGCTTGACGTTTAGGGCCTGCTGCAGGTTTATGTGGATAAATAACACCTTTATCCAATACTCGACCTGTTTCATTGATGATAGCTAATTTACACCCCGTACGGTATGCGGGGTCAAAGCCCATGACAACACGTCCTTTTAAAGGTGGTTGTAGTAAGAGGTTACGTAAGTTCTCACCGAAGACTTTAATCGCTTGTTGACTGGCCTCTTCCGTTGCTTCACTCCGCATCTCACGTTCAATGGCTGGTCCAATGAAGCGTTTATAAGCGTCTTCAACAGCCAATTGAACTAACTCTTTCTTGTCTTCATTTAACTCTTTAGGAATGAATCGATTCGACATATATTTAATAACTGGTTCAGTATCAACTTGAATTTTCACTGTGATGACGCCTTCTTTTTCTGCACGATTAATTGCAAGCGTACGGTGAGACATCAATGCCGTTAACGATTCGCTAAATTCATAATATTGTTGATACACTTTATTCTCATCTTTGTCTTCATCTTTAAGTGTAGTTGCGATTTTAGCATTATAGCGCGTGTATTTACGAATAAATTCACGGAACTGTGCGTTATCAGACACTTCTTGAGCTAAGATTTCATGTGCACCTGCTAACGCATCTTGTGCGGTTGGCACTTCATCGTTGATATATTTTTCTGCTTCTGCTTCTGGAGTTGCATCCGTTGCTTCAACTGATAATAACCACTCGGCTAATGGTTCTAGGCCATTTTCCTTCGCTGTCATCGCTTTTGTACGGCGACTTTGTTTGAACGGACGGTAAATATCTTCGACTTGTTGTAAGGTTGAAGATTTCATAACATTTCGTTCAATCTCATCGGTTAATTTTTCTTGTTCAGCAATTAAGCGAACGACTTCTTCTTTTCGCTCGCCCAATTGTTTCGCATAGGTATATTTTTGTTCGATATCGTGAATTTGAACTTCATCCAGTGATCCAGTTACTTCTTTACGGTAACGGGCGATAAATGGAATCGTATTCCCTTCACTTAATAAATTCAGTACCGCTTGGATTTGCTTGGAACTGATTTTTGTTTCTTGATTAATTTGTTTAATTAAATCTGCTGTATCAATAATTGTTGCCATTAAAAATCTCCTATCTTAATACTACGACATCGTTCACTTCTTCTCGATCAATGCGTAAAGCAATTAAGCTTCCGCCATAAACATTCCCACCATCGATACCCCATTTGCCATCACGTTGCCAAGGTTCGACGGATTCATGCAATGTTTGAACAGGTGTATGGCCGAAGATGATGTTGCGACCGGTCGTATTTTTTTCATAATGAAACCCTTCTCGAATCCATAAGAAATCATGCAAAGAAGTGTAACGCCAATCTGATTTAGTAAAGTCTACTCCTGCATGGACAATAATATGATTACCAAAAGTTGTGTAATAAACTAAACTTTCCAGCCATTCTATCAGCCACGGTTCTTTCTCAAGGAGTTTCTCCACTACTTCCTCCGGTGCTTGTGCTTCAACGTCTTCGATTTGGATTTGTAGTAATTGGGAAATTGTTGTTGCACCACCATTTTTCTTATAAAGTTTCCATTCTTTTCGTGGTTCAAGTAAATAATTTAAGAAAAGTTGTTCATGATTGCCTCGTAAAAGGATCGCATTATGCTCTTTTTGTAAAGTTCTTACGGTCTTTAACACAGAGTCCGAATTGGGTCCGCGATCAATATAATCGCCGACTAATATTAGTTGCTCTTCATCCCGGCGCCAATGAGATAACATGACCTCTAACGAATGATACATGCCATGGATATCGCCGATTACAAAAGCTTTTTCTTTTGTCATACTAAGTCACCTTCTTCCTACATATAATAGATTATATCATAATTGCCAACGAGTATATAATGAGCTACATATGTTGTGAATATTATTTTAGATGGATTTTTATCAAAAACACGAACGTTCATCTCAGAATATATACGAATCGTTTGTTTCGGTCTAGGCATTTCGGAAGTCCGTTGGTATACTTACTAGCGTAATAAACATCTTTTAGGAGGAAGAAAATGAACGCTTTAAATCGTTTTTTTAAGTTGGAACAACACAACACAACCGTTTCTACAGAAATTGTTGCGGGAATTACAACTTTCTTAGCAATGTCTTACATTATATTTGTAAACCCTAGTATCTTAGCATTATCTGGCATGCCTTCTCAGGCAGTGTTTCTAGCGACATTATTTGCATCAGCTATCTCGACATTATTTATTGGATTATTTGCAAATGTCCCTTATGCACTTGCACCTGGTATGGGTCTGAATGCATTCTTTACATATACAGTTGTCTTTGCTTTAGGTTTTACTTGGCAAGAAGCTTTATCCATGGTATTCATCTGTGGGATAATTAACGTATTAATCACAGTAACTAAAGTTCGTAAGATGTTAATCCTTGCGATCCCAGAATTTTTACAACACGCAATCTCAGCCGGTATCGGAGTATTTATTGGTTACCTTGGTATTAAAAATGCTGGCTTGTTACAGTTCACTTCAGATGCATCAAATATCGTCTCTGTGAATGGTCAAGCGGGCGGGACTGAAATTAACGGTGTCGTTGAATCAGTTGTCACAAGTGGTGGAATTTTACCTGAGTTAGTTGACTTAACTCAACCAACGGTTCTTGTTGTTATTATTGGATTATTCATTACAATTGCTTTAATGATTTTAAATGTTCAAGGTGCAATTTTAATTGGTATTATTGCGACAACTTTATTAGCGATGGTATTTGGCTTAGTTGATCTATCAACGGTTGATTTCTCTGAAAATACTTTAACGGATGCCTTTGTTGAACTGAAAGATACTTTCTTAGTCATCTTTTCATCAGCCGGCTTACCTTCCCTATTCTCTGATCTGTCAAAATTACCGGTCGTTATTATGACAATCTTTGCATTCAGTTTAGCGGATGTCTTCGATACAATTGGTACATTCATTGGAACAGGTCGTCGTACAGGAATCTTTACAGATAAAGATATTCAAGAATTAGAAGATTCAACAGGAATTACTTCAAAAATGGACCGCGCATTATTCGCCGATTCAATTGGTACTGTCTTTGGTGCGATATTTGGTACTTCTAATACAACGACTTACGTTGAGTCAGCTGCAGGTATCGGAGCTGGAGGTCGTACAGGATTAACTTCAGTTTCAACCGCTATATGCTTTATCTTAGCAGCATTTTTTGCACCAGTTATAAGTATTGTTCCGCCAGCAGCAACGGCACCAGCTTTAATTATTGTTGGTATCTTAATGGTTTCAAGTTTTGCTGATATTGAATGGTCTGATTTCTCGGTCGCTGTTCCAGCATTCTTCACTTCTGTCTTCATGGGACTGGCATATTCAATTTCTAATGGGATTGCAGCAGGTTTCATTACATACGGACTTGTAAAGATTGTTAAAGGCGAAGCGAAAGAGGTTCACCCTATCTTATGGATTTCAATGGGTCTATTCATCCTAAACTTTATCGTTACGGCGTCATTCTAATTGAATTACCCTTCTATATACTTTACCTCTGTAGAGCATTTAACCGTGCTTTACAGGGGTATTTTAGTTTTAAAAATAATCTTGACACACAAAAAACTCCGGACACAGACTTTCTCTGTTCCGGAGTTTAATATTATTACTTTACGTAGTTTTAGAGTTTGTAATTGCGACTAACCATGACGCACCGCCAACAACTCCTAAGATTGTCATTATGATCCTAGCCGTATTGCAACCACCACTTACATCCACAATCCCTGCAACCGCTAATGAACCAATCGCCATACCTAATTGTTGAGCTGATTGACCATAACCATAGGCATTAGAATACTCTTTTGTTGGGAAGATTGAATTTGAGAAATACTGTAACTTACAAGTCCGATAATAGACGATATAATACCCATTAAATAAGTCTTATTAAAATGTGAACCTGATAAATTTTTTGAAACGATAGATGAAACAAAAATCCCAATTCCTAGAACAATCACATTATTAATTGCTAAGGCACTGTTACTGATTCCCAATTCTATTGCAACTGATGTTTGGAATATATTGGTTAGAATCGCAATGACAATCCAGCAGCTGTAGAACATTTTCTCGTTTTTTAATTCATCATACGATTTTTTTACAATCATAGCAGAAAACCCCTAATTCAGAACACTTTTTTCACATTTTTTATAAAAAAGCCATCATTATGGCTTTTATGTAATTTATTTGCTATCAAGTTACATCAGTGTTTATTTATAAATTGGTGATATAAGTCTGATATCTATCGGCGCATGATAGATAAAGGTAGCTGTCTGGGACACCTATAATATGCTTAATTTGAAGAATACCGTTAATTTAAATTAGCTGTAACTAATAAGGATTCCTTTTGTAACTTAAGACAAATGTGAGTGCCGTTTGGCTTGAGCTAGGTCAACTAAAGACAAATGGCGTTACTGTTTGGCTTGAGTTAGGTCAACTAAAGACAAATGGACTTGCCGTTTGGCTTGAGCTAGGTCAACTAAAGACAAATGGCGTTACCGTTTGGCTTGAGTTACCTCAACTAAAGACGAATGGACTTACCGTTTGGCTTGAGTTAGCCCATCTAAAGACGAATGGCGTTACCGTTTGGCTTGAGTTAGGTCAACTAAAGACAAATGGACTTGCCGTTTGGCTTGAGCTAGGTCAACTAAAGACAAATGGCGTTACCGTTTGGCTTGAGTTACCTCAACTAAAGACGAATGGACTTATCGTTTGGCTTGAGTTAGCCCATCTAAAGACGAATGGAGTTATCATTTGTCGCTAGTTTAATCTGAATCGCACAAATATTTAAGATTCACAATCCTAAAAGCAAAAAACACCCACTAAAATTTCAGTGAGTGTATTTGTTATCTATTCTATTGTTGCGGATAGTAGATTACTCTACTCCAAGATGTCCTTTAACTAAGTCTTCGATTCCTTGCATTTCAGCTTGAACGTCAGCGTCGTTAATCATAATATTTTCTAAAGCTAATTCGATTTCACTGAATACTTCTGAAGATCCTACATAAGGAACTTGTGATTGACCGTAGTCTAACTCTGCTGATGCTGCTTCTACAAGTGGGTTTTCAGCTAAGTAGTCTTGCCATAAGTCAGAATCTAATCCTGCTTGAGTGATTGGTAAGTAACCAGTTCCAATTGCCCATTTAGCTGTATTTTCACCTTCTAATAAGTAAGCTAAGAATGCAGCTGCACCAGCGCGTTCTTCTTCTGAAGCTGATTCAAATAAGCCTAAATCATTACCAGCGAATAAAGTTAAGTTTTCACCATCGTTGAATACTGGAATTTCAGCTGTAGTCATGTTAATTCCATTTTCTTCAATTCCTGGTAATACGTGTGCTAAACCAGCTGAAGATCCGATGTATAATGCACTTGCACCTTGTGAGAATGGACCTGACATGAATCCGTCTTCTCCAGCTTGACGTGCATGTCCATTAGTAATTAAATCTTTAATGAATTGTACAGGTTCAGTGGCAGTTTCTGAAGCAATTTCAACTTCTGTTAAATCATCAGAAATCCAAGTTGCACCATTTTGACGAGCCATTGTTTCAACTTCCATTGAGATAGAGTTTTCTAATCCCATTGCTTCTTCTTCTAAACCAGCTTCGTCAAGAGCTTCACCTAAAGCTTGAACTTCAGCCCAAGTTGTTGGAATTTCAGCTTCAACTTCGTCTAATAAATCTTGGTTAACAAACATTAAACGAACTGATTTTGAGAATGGCATTGCATAGATTCCATCATCATAAGTAACACCAGTCATGAACCCTTCAAAGATTCCGTCTTTTAACTCGTCCGTCCAACCATTTTCTTCTGTTAAGTAAGCGTCTAATGGCGTTAATAAACCTTGATCACGGTAATCAGGTGTATTTGAGTTTGTTAATTGAGACATTGTTGGTAAGTCACCAGACACACCAGATGCCATAATACTTTGTTGTAAAGTACTGTAGTCACCTTGGTTTTGTTCAACAACAACATATTGGTCTTGTGAACCGTTGAATCCTTCAACTAATTCAGTGATCATGTCTTGGTGAGGACCGTTCATTGCGTGCCAGAAAGTAATTTCTACTGGCTCTTCTTGTGCTTGGGCAGTGAATGGTGCAAATGCACTTACTGATACTGATGCCGCTAAAGCAGCAACTGATAATTTAAATTTCTTCATTAAATAATTCCCTCCTGAGGATATATTGACTAACCTTTTAGTCCAGAGTTTGAGATACCTTGAATAATGTAACGTTGCAACAATAGATAGATGATAACCATAGGAACAATAACAATCGTTGAGGCAGCCATTAATAACTCAAATTTCGTACCCGCTTCTGTTGTAAATGCTTGAAGTCCGACAGGTAATGTACGTAGACTAGTATCATTTGTAACAATCAGTGGCCACATGAATGAGTTCCAGCTTCCGATAACCTTCAATATCATCACCGCGACAATCGATGATTGAGATAGTGGTACCATCATTTCCCAAAGGAAACGCCAGTCACTACTTCCATCCACTTTAGCAGAATAATATAAAGCATCTGGGATCGATTCAAACGACTGCTTTAGAGTAAAGATCGAGAATACACTCGCTAACCATGGAATGATTAATGCCCAATAAGTATTAATTAAATCCCAATTTGCTAAAGTAACAAAGTTCGGGATGGTCATCAATTCACCTGGGACCATCATCGTAGCTAACAATATTATAAATATTAAATCTTTACCCCAAAATTTAAGTTTAGCAAAGGCAAAAGCTGCCAATATGCTAGTAAATAATTCACCCGCAGTGGAAGCCACCGTGACAATCACACTGTTTACGAAATAACGAGCGAACGGCGCTGCTTCGAGCGCTTCTTCATAGTTTGAAAACAACCAATTGCTTGGTAAAAGAGTCGGTGGAATCGCAATCGCTTCTCCAGCTGACTTCAAACTGGTTGACACCATCCAGAAGAATGGTAACACCATCAAGATACCACCTAGAAAAAGTACTAAATAAATTGAAAATAATTGTAAGAATTTTTTCATGCTTGCCCACCTCGCTTCTCAAAATACCGATTACCAAGGTATTGAATGATTGTTATCACAAGTACAATTAAGAATAAGACAATTCCAGATGCCGCAGCGACACCATAGTCGAATTGTTCGTAGAATTTTCTAAATAGATAGTAAACAACGGTCGTTGCTGAGCCTGCCGGTCCAGGTCGTCCATTGAATAAAGCAAAGACTTCATCAAACACTTTAAATGAATTAATCGTTCCAACGACTGACAATAAGAACAATGTCGGTCTTAAGAGTGGAATAGTAATGTTTGTAAATCTTGCCCAAACTCCTGCCCCATCAACTTTAGCGGCGCGATAATAATTATCACTAATATTATTTAATCCAACTAATAGAAGCAGGATGTTAAAACCTAACCCCTTCCAAATCGCCATGATAATGACGGCTATCATCGCGTTATCAGGATCTCCTAGCCAGTTGATGGCATCAACACCAAAGAGTCCTAAGATATAGTTAATTAAGCCATATCTAGAGTGGTAAAGCCAACTCCAAACTACTGAAATCGCAACCGTACTCGTTACAAAAGGTAAGAAGTAAACAGAACGGAAGAAGCCTTGGAATTTAGGAATTGAATTCAGTAATACAGCTACAAACAAAGATATAGTAATCGATGCAGGTACTACACCAATAACATAAATTGCTGTGTTCTTTAAAGCTTTGAAGAACTCAGGGTCAGTGAGTAACTCTTGATAATTATCCATCCCACGAGCATTAATCTCACCCGAAAAGATATTAAAGTCTGTATAAAAACTCATATCAATCGATTTAAAGATTGGATAAATCGTAAAAATACCAATAAAAATAATGGCTGGTGCTAAATAAAGTAAAGAGACTAAAGTACTTTTTACTGTTGCCTTCTTATTCATCTTTATCCCTGCTTTCCAGGCGATTCCCTTCTATGTCGAAGTATAAAGTGTTTGCTTCATGGGCATTAAAGAAGATTGTATCGCCAACCTTTAAGCCTTCAGTATCGACATCCGAAACAATGAATTTCTCACTGTCATTATTTAAATGAACTGTGATGTCTTTACCTACACGTTCGATACGTTCAACTGTTGCACTTAATAAGTGTGATTCCTCATTAGCTACAACTAGATGTTCTGGACGAACTCCAAAGTGGAACCAGTCTTTATTATAGAATGAGTGTTTTTTATTGATAGAACGCGATTCTTTTGTAAAAATATTAATAATTGGCGACCCAATAAATTTCGCAATAAATAAGTTTTTAGGGTCTTCATATAAAGTAACAGGATCTGTCATTTGTTGAATTTCCCCATCGTCTAGGACCATAACGTGGTCTGCGATACTTAAAGCTTCTTCTTGGTCATGGGTTACAAACACGGTTGTAACACCCGTTTCTTTTTGAATACGTCGAATTTCTTCACGCATTTCAATACGCAAACGCGCATCCAAGTTACTTAATGGCTCATCCATTAATAGAATTGACGGTGATTTCGCTAAGGCACGACTAATCGCTACCCTTTGTTGTTGACCACCGGATAATTGACGTGGGTATTTATCTAGTTGATCGCCGATCTTAGTTAACTCCGCCATTTCAGTGGCGATGCGACGGCGTTCCTTTTTACTCACTTTAGCCATTTTTAAAGGGAACATAATATTCTCTAAGACGGTTAAATGTGGATAAAGCGCATAGTTTTGGAATACTAAACCCACACCCCGTTTAACTGGGTCTAAATTCGTTACTTCTTTATCATCAAAGAAGATTTTTCCTTCCGTTGCATCTAACAAACCAGATATGAGATACAATGTTGTTGATTTCCCACTACCACTTGGGCCTAAAAATGAAATTAATTCGCTACTAGGTAGAGTGAAATTAATACGGTCTAATACTGTCTTATCTCCAAATTTCAGTGTCACGTCTTCAAATCTTACTTGCATACTTACACCTCATCCTTCTCAAGTTATTTCAGTATACCAAGCTACTGTTAATTTTTTGTAAATTCTATGTAAAATAATCGTATCCTAATAATTCTCATGGGTTATTCATATCAGCGACATTTAATTTTGGTTCCCATTTAAGGTGCTGATAATTCGAATTAATATAGTCCCATTTTTCTTGAGAATATGTGCTTAGCGCATCTTTCATTAAAGTCGCGATATCAATATTTGAGATTGATTCAATTTTTTCTTTACCATACCACTTAAAGTCTCCCCCGCCGACGGCACGGTATTGAGATAAGGCCACACTGTAAGTAGCATTTTTATCCAGCATTTTTCCAGTTCGATCATCAACAATACTTGTCACTCGCTGACCAACAGGTTGTGTCATATCAACGGTTGTAGTCATTCCACTATAGACGTCAAAGTTATAATGTCTTGGTTTAGGTTCAACATATTCTGGATTCACCTGGATATTACCTTGAGCGTTTACTTCTAGGTATTGTAAGTTGAATTCCATGACTTCATATAGGTCATTACCCGTGACATTCACTTTAGCGATTAGATTATAGAAAGGATAGCTCTTTAATAAAATTTCATTCGTAATTTCACCGTGGAAATTTACAAAAGCGTCATTAACTAAAGCCACAGAACTAAAATCAGCCCCTGTTTCATCGAATTGAATTTGATTTAATAATTCAATAAATGGATGGCCATTCAGACGCGCATCAATCGGACTTGTAGTCACTTGTTCTAAAGGTGCGACACCTAATACGGTATTCAACCAATTATTTCCATCAGTAATTTCAGGTTCCATGACAGCTTTAACTGCTTGGTTAACCTCACATTGAGACGTATTATGAAGTGTACCGTTTATTCCTGAAACCTCTTGATTATCCGTTAATTCAATTTCGACTTCGGCTACAATTTCACCGGCATAGCCAGGTTGAATGACGTAAGTTTGGCCCACTTGTTGATTCAACTCGCGGTGTTGATGACCTGTTAATAAGACGTCAACCCCTTCAATACCCGCCAACATTTCAGACCCTTGGTTTTCTTTCGTTAATTCTTCTAAAGGTTCCTTAGTGACTAAATCTCGTTCGAAACCACCATGATACGCTAATATGACAACATCCACTTGGTCACGCACTATTTCAACGTAATACTTAGCGGATTCAAAGGCATCCTCAAATCGTAACCCCTCATAATGGGCGGGCAATTCCCAGTTTGGAATATAAGAAGTTGTTACTCCTACAATACCAATCTTAATGCCTTCTCGCTCAATGATATCGTAGGGTTTACCTAAAAATGGTTTGCCCGTCGCATCATCAATAATATTGCTGACAAGTAAATCCGCATTCAAATCTTCAATTATCTGGTCGCGGTAATCTTGCCCAAAGTTAAATTCATGATTCCCAATCAATTGATAGTCATAACCAATCACATTCATTGCTCGAGCAATAACTCTTCCGTCTTGACGTTCTTGACTCAAGTAGGTTGCAAAAGATGACCCTTGGATAAAATCACCTAGGTCTATCGTTAAAGTCACAGCAGCATCTTTGGCTTTTAAATTTTCAATACAAGTTGCGGTATTGAATAAAGATGCCTTAGGATTATCTGGTTGATTTAACCAATGTCCATGGGTATCGCTTGTTACAATTAATCTAATAACTTGTTGACTCACTTTATCTCTCCTCTACTTACTCAGTTCCTTCATTGAATCGATAGAATATTGCTTGTTATATTCAGGTAACCAAGTTGTAACTCCATACGTTTCAAGGGCTTCACTGTATAGTTCTGGCAATTTTGTGTGCCAAGGAACGGTGACTTTTGCGTTAATTGTGTAGGCAACCGCTAATAAATCTTCTTTAGAAGCATGTCCTGACACACCCGCATCAACCACTCGCCAACCGTTATCGTGTAAGCCACGAATATAAGTTTCATAACCTTCCATGAATGATCCTAAAGGAACACCATTTGAATGAAGTAAGATTCCTTTTGGTAGAACATATAGCTGCTCGTAAGTGAATTCATCCACTTGAAGTGCAAATTGTTCAGGGTTTTCCTGAATTTGTTGAATACTCACACCAAAGCTCGCATCTTCCGTTGCTAAAGGAGCGACATAATCTAAGTCTTTGACATATTCGAATGCTAGATTATATAGACTCGCTTGCAGTACAAATGTGCGTTTATACTCATTGAATAAATGCGCTAATTCAACCACGCGATCCACATTTTGTGGATAACCATTAAATGCTACTAATTTATCTGAGTCTTTAATTAAAGCACGTACGTCTCGCATTAAGCCAAATTCTGTGTGACTGCCTAAGCGTTCAATCAGTGGTTCTAATGCCTTATCAAGTGCAGATGGTTCAATCGTTTCGCTGAAACTATAACTTGTTCCCTCAAGTAATAAGATATCTGGTTGGAAAGCTTTTGCTTTAATCGTTGTCTCCATCACTCTTTCCGGATGGAAACCACTTAATCTCAAGTCTCCTGAGTAAATCACTTTAACATCAGGAGCTTTAATAAAGATACTTGCCGCCCCTTCCGTATCATGATCACTTAGATGAAAAGTAATTGAAAACTCACCATGTTCAATCGTCTCACCGGGTTTTACTGGTGTCCAATTTACTGGATAGTCCGGTAGAAATTCGTGCTTGTTCAACGAATGATATAAAGCAACCGCTGTCTCGGTTGCATAGACAGGAATTTCCGGATGTAAATGAGCCAAGCTCCCCACATGGTCCAAATGTAGATGTGAAATTAATACAATCGTTTTTAAGTCTGAAGCTTCATAACTTAATGTTGAATTACCTTCTAAAGCTTCTTGTCTAAATAGACCATCAATTTTAGGCAATTTGTTGTCATCATATAATGCTTGCGTATTTCTCTGATATGCTAATTCATTAATATCAACACCTACAACTGCCCCAAAATCTGTAATAATACGATAGCCATTGTACACTAGCGAGATTATATTACCGCCGATCGTATCTAAGCCCCCATGAAACTCCATAATTGTTTTGTGATTCATTCAAAATAACTCCTTTGTCTTAGCTCTAAAAATATTCTAACACTATCTCAAGTGAAAAGACAAATATAAATTTTATATATGAGAAGACGATAATTTAATGCCTATTAGTATTAATCAAGCCAACAAAAGTCTAAGAAAAAAAGCCGAAGCAACTATTTCTAGTTGTTTCGACTTTTTTTAAATATAGTTAAATTTTAGTACCAGTTATTCGCGTTGTGGTGAGCTAAAGCCGCTTGCCAGCTTCCGTAACGTGATGCAACATATCCGTTAGCTGCTGCTTCTTGACTGGCTGGTGATCTATCACCATATCCATATGTCGTGAAGTATGAATCTAACATTTGGTAAGCTCCGTAGTGGTTTCCAGATACACTATAAATATCATAGTTATGTGTACTTTCACGACGGCGGATTTCTAATTTAGCTGCTAATTCAGATTCTGATAGACCAGCATTTTCTGGCATTGAACCAAGACTTGCTGAGTAGTAGTCAATTGAACCAGAAGCTGGCTCTTCAACAACAGGTTCCTCTACCACTGGCTCTTCTTCTTCGACTACTTCCCATGGTTGAGTTTCTTCAAAAACATTTAAATCAGTTTCGTAAGTTGGTTCTTCCACTTCTTCTACGATTTCTTCTTCAACGATTTCTTCAACGACAGGAGTTTCTTCCACAACTTCAGTGGTTTCTTCTTCTAGTACAGGCTCTTCTACCACTGATTCTTCAATAATTTCTTCTTCGACTACAGGTGTTTCTTCAGCAACAACTTCTTCTGTTACTTCTTCTTCCCAAGTGACTAAGTTTTCTGGGTAAGAAACCTCTGCTGTTTCATAAGTGAATTCTGATACTTCTTCAGCTGCTTCAACTTCTTGCGTTTCAGGCGCAATCCATTCTTCAACTGTGTTTAATACTAGTCCATCTTCAGTCATTGGTTCAGTTACTTCTGGTTCTACGACTTCTTCGATAACCTCTTCTGTTTCAACTGGTTCTACTTCTTCACCAGTTTCAGTTGAGTAAGTCACTTCTTCACCTAAATCTTCATTAGCGAAAGTCACTTGATGGTGCTCTTCGTTAAAAGCTAATGTTGAACCTGCAATAATTAAGTCAGGATTTTCAAGTTGGTTTAATACTGTTACTTCTTCAACAGATAGCCCTAACGCTTCTGCGATAACTGATAAAGTATCTCCCCATTGAATTGTATATTTGCCTGTTTCAGCAATTTCTTTATTTATTGAATCGGCAACATCTACGATTGAACGCTCGGTCCAAGTCCCTGATGCTTCGTTATCACCGATGACTTGTGCTTCAGCACTATTGATCGCCATTGATGAAGCAGAAACTGCAATTGTAGCTGCCACAAGTTTTAGTGATTTTCTCATTTATGTAATACCCCTTTATATTTAAAATAATTAAATATCATTTTTGATGACTTATGATATATTAACTCAAGTTCAAATATAAAGAAAGAGCTAAAAGCCATCTGTTAATGACCCTTAACTCTTTTGTTGCATAACTCCATTTTTGTAACACAACTGTAACTTAAGCAAGCTCTTCGATTTGATCGATTAAGCCGTCAACGAATTGAATTGCTTGACGAATCGCGTCCGCATTGGTCATATCTACATCCACATTGGCTGCTAATTCAAGCGCATCTTTCGTTCCGCCTGCTGCTAAATTGTCTAACCAAGCTGACACAGCTTCTTGATCATTATCAGCAATCATCTGACCCACTTGAGTTCCAATCGTTAAACCAGCTGAATAAGTATATGAGTATAAGCCCATATAGTAATGTGGTTGGCGCATCCAAGTTAATTCAGCACCATCATTGATTTCTACAGCATCTGCCCAGAAGTTTTCTAACGTTTCTTTAAAGAACCCATTTAGACGGTTAGCATTTAATACTTCATCATTATCTACTGCTTCGTAAACTTTGCGTTGGAAATCCGCTTCTAATAAATGTGTCACCATATTATGGAAGTAAGTTCTTGTAATAAATTCCGCAATTAATGAGCGTTTCGCATCATTTTCAATCGGTTGATTTAATAAATATTGGCACATAATGACTTCGTTTGCTGTTGAAGGTGCTTCAACAAAATACAAGCTTGCTTCCGGTGTAATACTTAATTGGTTTTGATAAGTTAATTGGAAATGCCCTGCATGGCCTAACTCATGGGCTAGCACAAGCACTTCACTTAATAAACCAGTCCAGTTAAGCAGAATATAAGACGGTCCATCAGCAATCGTTGAACAGAAACCACCTGTTGATTTTGATTGGTTCATCGGGTAATCAATCCAGCGTTCTTCAAAGGCTTGCTTCACATAACTTAAATACTCATCCCCAAAGACAGATAAAGCTGACTCAATCATCTCACGACTCTCATCAATACTAATCGACATCGGTTCATCTTTAGAGAATGGCATCTTAATGTCAGCTAAAGTAACTTTATCCAACCCTTGTTCTTCTTTTAATAACTTCGCGTAACGTCTAAATACTGGCGCTAACTCCGTAGTTAAGGTATCGATAATTAAATTATAACTATCACGTGAAATTTGTTGATCGTGTAGTAAATAATCAAACACAGAATCAAAGCCACGTAAAGTTGCCATTTTCTTCTCAGTTTGAACATGGTTAATATAATTGGCAGCAACCGTATGTTGATGGTTGCTTAAGCCTTGGTGGAATGATTTCCAAGCAGCATGGCGAATTTCTTTATTCATATGCCCTTCAAAATCTTGCTCAAAACCAGCAAAGGAATTGCTGTAAGTTTCAGAACCCACTACAAAGTCTGGAAAGACCATGTCTTGGAATTTAACTGTATTATACATATCACTATGATTCATTAGTGATCCCGATAAGCTACTTAGAGTTTCCTCAATCATAGGATCTAGCATCATTGGTTTATTATATTTGATTCGATCGATAAAAGCTTTAAATCTTTGCCCTTCCTCAGTCACTAATAATTCATTTAACATCTCTTCAGATAAGTTCGCTAATTCCGATTCAAAAAATGATAAACGAACGCCAAGCCACTCACTTAATTGGCCTAATTTTAACGCATTTGCTTCATTCGTATCATCTAATTTATCTACTTCATAGGCTAAAGAACCGTATTGAAATACTTTCCCCATCCTAACATTGATATCATCAAAATCATTTAAAGCACTTAAAATCGTTCCAACATTTGTTAAGTTCCCTTTATAATCTGTATTAAAAGTTGCTACTTTTTCTTTTAAGGCTTCTATTGCTTTTTCGTACTCTGCTTGGGTTGCAAATAGTAATGATAAGTCCCAAGTCTCTTCTTTATTTAATAAATCACGTGTTGGTAGTGGTCCATTTTGTTTAGTCATAATATCCTCCATCATGTTATTAATGTGCTACTTCGCCGTACAATGCTTTCTCTCTTAATCTGTGAACGAATTGCTCTAAGCGATTAATTGCGACTTTCAGTTCTTTAATCGAATATGCATAGGAGATTCGGATGTACCCTTCTCCACTGTCCCCAAAGGCAGACCCTGGAATGACAGCCAAATGCTCTTCTAACAGTAATTGTGTCGCAAAATCTTCTGAAGACATCTGGAATTCTTGGATATTTGGGAAGATGTAAAATGCTCCTAAAGGTTCAAAGCAAGTTAAGCCAATTCGATCTAACTCTTTTAAAAGATAGCGTCGACGTTGATTGTAACTTTGGCGCATCTCTTCAACCGATGCATCCCCATTTTTCAAAGCTTCTATACCAGCGTATTGACTCAGTGTCGGTGCAGCCATAATTGTAAACTGATGAATCTTAATCATCTGTTCCATAATTGCTTTCGGCCCACAACAATAGCCTAAACGCCAACCGGTCATCGCGTAGGTTTTAGAAAAACCATTAATATAAACTGTGCGCTCTTTCATTCCTGGTACTGAAACCAATGTTACATGCGCACTTTCAGTATAGGTCAAATCATCATAAATTTCATCTGTCACTAAAAGCAAGTCATGCTGCATAATAACGCGAGCTAACGCATCAATGTCACTTTGCTCTAATATTGCACCAGTTGGATTGTTTGGAAAATTCATAATAACAATCTTCGTCTTCGGTGTAATCGCTGCTTCTAGTTCTTCCGCCGTTAAACGGAATTGATTTGCTTCTTGTAAAGCAATCGGAACGGGAACCCCGCCAGACAACTCAATACAAGGCAAGTAAGAAACATAGCCCGGTTCTAAATAAATAACTTCGTCCCCGGGACAAACCGTTGCCCGTAAAGCAATATCAATCGCTTCACTCCCACCAATCGTCACTAAAATCTCTTCTTTAGGATTATAATCTAATTGATGCTTACGACTTAGTCGCCCAGCTATTTCTTCTCGTAACTCCATCAAACCAGCATTAGCTGTATAGAATGTCCGTCCACGACTCATTGCGTCGCGCGCTTCATCACGAATATGCCACGGTGTATCGAAATCAGGTTCCCCCACTCCTAATGAAATAACATTATCCATCTCATTAGCAATATTAAAAAAGCGGCGAATTCCTGAAGGGTTTATTTTTTTGACGTGTTCATTCACGAAATCTCTCATAAAAAAATCCCCATCCTACGATCGTGATCATCATTATCAAATAATGTTCCATGATCTTTATATTTTTTCAAAATAACGTGCGTTGCTGTCGACTGAACTTCATCAATCACAGATAATTTCCTTGTCACAAAACGGGCAATTTCTCGCATGGGTGCTTTCTTCAATTCAATTGAAAAATCATACCCACCTGACATTAAATACATTGCTTCAATTTCTGGAAAATCGTAAATCAAACTCGCAATCCGATCAAAGCCTTGACCGCGTTGTGGATTCACTTTCACTTCAATCATCGCTGAAACATATTCATCTTCAGTCTTATCCCAATTAATCAAAGTGTGGTAGCCGATAATGACTTTCTCTTCTTCTAACTCAATAATAATTTGTTCAACAACACTCTCTTCTATATCAAGCATTGTCGCGATTTCACTCGTTTTTAAGCGGCTATCTTGTTCGATAAGTTTTAAAATATTCTCACGTTGATTCATAATATCACTCCCTTATTTTATATGACATCTATTATAACAAAACGCTTTCTTAAATACGATAAAAATTATAACAAAAAAGCAAGCACCGAAACGGCACTTGCTAAAAGTGTGATTAATCCACAGATATCCACAACTGTGATCTTAATTCATTAAAGACATTATGAACACGAAGAGATAAATTCCCTACCTGGTCTGAAATGCTGTCATAATTCCCTGGATAAGACGTGTAAACAGCTAAAGAATAAGCCCCATATGGTGTGATAAATGTGGCGATATCATTTTGCTCTGTCTCTCCTAAACCAGACTTATTCCAAGACGTTGTTGAAGACGGAATATATTGGCGTAAGAAGTTATGTGTATTCATTGTCAACTTATTAATTAACATCGCATCCCACGGTTCACCATTGACTTGGTTGTTATCTAATAAGGCAAAGTAACGCGCCGCATCATGAGGCGTAGTTGTAAAGTAAGTATCTTCACTATAATACTTCCCATTCACATACGTCTCGTAAAGGCCTAATTGATGGATATGCGGGTTAATAACATATCCCCCACCTACTACATCAATTAACAAGTTTGCGGCTGTATTATCACTATAAATTGTGACTAAATCAACAAGTTCATCAACCGTATACATACTTTCACTTGGTTGCCCTTGAATAATTCCCGCACCGGGCACTTTATCCCAATCCGTCATCGTTACATAAGTATCTGGTGATAATTCACCGGTCTTATATTGATGGTAGACTTCACCAAGTACATAGATTTTCTGCGTACTTGCTGGCCAGAACTGTTGGTTATTAATATCAACTTGTGCCATCGTTTCATTATTAATAAAAGACGCTCCGACGTTCGCGTTGATCATTCCAATTTCTTCCCAAATGACTGCTTCCATCGTATCTAGCAGTTCACGTTCGCTGTAGTAAGTTTCCACGTAATCTGTACCTGTCTCATCTTTTCGAACCCAACCTAATTCCTCATAACCAATGTAAACATGTAACCATTCTTCATCGAAAGAAGTGTACTCAGCAACAACTTCCATCGGCATATCATAGAAACCTTCTGTTGTCGTTATCATTGTTGAGTTTTGTGTCTTAGGTGGTGCACTAAGAATCAATGAATCTGTTGTTTTATAAAGAATACTGTAATCAACAGGTTTGACCTCACTCATCTTTGTATACTCATAAGGTCTTTCGATAAAGAAGAAATCAGGTGCATCAGAAGGTACTAAATTTAATAACATATTACGGTGTTGAGTTAATTCTTCAGCTTCTTCCAAACTAAAGCCAATATCTTGTTGCTTACCTATTAGAAAGTAGAACCAACCTTCCTCAGGTATGTTATGCCACCCCGTATATGGCGCATCGTTACGATATAATAATTCTTCACCCTCAACTTCATACCAAGCAAAGCCGTTTAAACTTTCTTCAGACAATAAACGTTCTTGATTCACATAAGAAGTGGGTGAGACAAGCGCCACATTCGGACTAAAGTAAAACCACGGAACAATCTCAGGTAACTCTTCTTCTGGGGTTAATTCCCCATCATTTTCAGCGACTTCCGTTAGAAGCGGAGTTTCTGTTCGGTTCGCTACACCCACATTTACAACGGATGATCTTAAATCTTCTATTAGGACACTCGCTTTTGGTTGAAGATACAAAGTGTCATAGCGATGTTGTTCCACAAGTTCAGCGGGTGTAATTTCTTCAGCTTGATTGAATTCTTCACCGAGTGAATTTGCGGATTTATTTGTAAAGGGTTGCCCAATAGAGAAAAAGATGACAGCCAATACAATGACAATACCACCGGCAATGCCTCCAATTATTCCGTAACGCTTCATTTTATCTTTCTCCAATACAACCCTCCTTTCTTGTTTGCTTTAATTTTAGACATAACATTATTATATCTATCTTAATGATAAGTTCAATATTATTCTACACACGAAGTTTTGCATCAGGGTTGATTTTAAAGGTAATACGTTTACTGAAGTACTCGTAAATATCTTGTGATAGAGACATTTCTGGCATCATTTCTTTAAATGCATTATAGGAGAATCGTTCTCTTAACTCGATTTCGTCTGCCCCTTGTTGGACAACATTACGGTGAATAAATTGCTCGTAAGCTTCTTCATCTAAACGTCCACCTTGATTCTCAAAGACACGATGTGCAATCACTTTAAAGATAAAGTCTTCTTCCGCACGTTTCTCAAGTTGTTCATTAATATTTCCTTCAAGTTTTAATTGTTCACGCCCATATTGCTCTAATGGCATGTTATATTGATCGGCGTAAGCTTTCACTTGTCTTAAATAATCCGTAACATAACTGTCGCGTTCTTCACTATTTAAGATGACGTTTGAGTTGTCTGCATAATATTTTAAGATGAATGGTAAAACTTCATTATAGAATTGTAACTGTGTTTGGTTACGTTGGTATACTTCCATCCCCGATTGTTTAAGTTGTTGAATTGTTTTAACCCCTGGTAAAGCTAGAGCGTCTACCATTTCGTTCGTTAATTCGTCAACCGGTTCATTGATCATCTCTTCATATTGTCTGCGCGCATGGTCAACTAATGGTTGTGCCACGGCATCCCATGAAGGTATTTCAATTGTTAATTTTTCCTCAGGAACATTTATATCTTTATAACTCATTACATTTTCAACACTGCTTTTCATATTTAATCGCTCCTTTATATCTTGATATATTGTAGTCGAGAATCGCTGAAACAACAAGCCTATTTGGATAATTCCAAGACATTTTTAAATATTTTAAGAAAATAAAAAAGGTAGCCCGAAAGCTACCTCGTTCAAATACTAATTAAACTAATACTTTGTCTAAGAATGATTTCGTACGTTCTTCTTTAGGATTACTGAATAGTACTGAAGGAAGATCTTCTTCCACTACATAGCCACCATCCATGAAGATGACACGGTCTCCAACTTCACGAGCGAATCCCATTTCGTGAGTTACAACAACCATTGTCATTCCTTGTGCCGCTAAATCTTTCATAACGTTAAGAACATCTCCAACCATCTCAGGGTCAAGTGCTGACGTTGGTTCGTCAAACAACATAATATCTGGATCCATGGCTAATGCACGCGCAATTGCCACACGTTGTTTTTGTCCACCTGATAATGAGTTTGGATATGCATCAGCTTTATCATCAAGTCCAACTTGATTTAATAAATCTAATGCTTTTTTATCTGCTTCATCTTTTGATAACACATCAAGTTCAACCGGTGCTAAAGTGATGTTTTCTTTAACACTTAAATGGGGGAATAAGTTAAAGTGTTGGAATACCATTCCGATATTTTTACGAACAGAGTTAATATCTGTATCTTTTGCACTGATATTCACACCATTAACATTCACTTCACCGCCGTTGATTTCTTCTAAGCGGTTTAGGCAACGAAGTAATGTTGATTTACCTGAACCCGAAGGGCCGATAATACAAACAACTTCTCCTGAGTTTACATGCAAATCAATGCCTTTTAAAACTTCATTACTACCAAAGCTTTTCTTTAATCCTTTTACTTTTACCTCTGCCATTGGTTACACATCCTTTTCTAGTCTATTAGAAATCTTAGTTAAGATTGTAATCAAGATAATGTACATTAATCCAACGATTAACCACATTGCTCCTGATTGATAAGTACGAGCAATAATAATTCGACCTGTTTGAGTTAATTCTACTAAACCAATTACTGATAGAATTGATGTATCTTTCAGTGTAATAACAAACTGGTTAATGAATGAAGGGATCATAATTCTGAACGCTTGCGGTAAGATAATTCGTCTCATTGTCTTACCTTTGTTCAACCCTAAACTTCGTGCCGCTTCATCTTGTCCGACATCAACCGCATTAATACCACCACGTACAATTTCAGCAATATAAGCCGCTGCGTTTATACTTAAGGTAGTAATCCCGGCTGCTACCGCTCCGAATGTCCAACCTGTTAATTGTGGAATACCGAAGTATACGAAGAATGATAATACGATCATCGGCGTACCACGCATCAAGTCAATATACACTTGAGCAATGAATGATAAGATAATATTACCAGACGTGCGCATTAAACCAATGATAATACCAATAACGGCTGCAATTGCAAATGACACTAATGTAATCCATAAAGTTGTCCATAATCCGTTAAGTAAAGCACGACCATTTTGTTCGATTAAACCGAAGAAACCACTTGAAGAAGATTCTTCTTCTAATTCTTCCTCACCTAAGTAGTTCGATATTATTGTATCATACTCACCAGAGGCTTGAATATTACTTAGTCCTTGATTGAATAAAGCAACTAATTCTGGGTTCTGACCTTCAGAAACTGCGAATCCATAATCAGTTACTTCCATTTGTTCACCAATAAAGCGTAATGGAATACCCCCTGTTTGAGCCGCATAAGCCATTACTGGGTAGTCTTCAATAACTGCAACAGAGTTTCCTGCTTGTAAATCTTCATACATATTGACTGAATCTTCAAATGTTGAAATCGTAAAGCCGTATTCGTCAGCCACTGACTCAGCTGCTGCCATTCCTGTTGTACCAGTCTTAACAGCAACGTTTTGACCTTCTAAATCTTCTAATGACTCAACGTCACTATCTTCTAAGACTGCGAATTGAACTCCCGCTTCATAATATGGGTTTGAGAAATCAAACGACTCTTCACGTTCTTCCGTGATCCCCATACCAGCAATCATTCCATCAATTTGACCCGCCTCAACAGCTTGTAAAGCCGCGTTAAATCCTAATGGACGAATCTCATAATTAAAGCCTTGATCTGCAGCGATGGCTGCAAGTAAATCCATATCAATACCAACGTATTCGCCGTCATCTCCAACGAACTCGAATGGTGCAAATGTTGTATCTGTACCAATCACATAAGTACGATCCGGATCAGCCACAACTTCTTCAGCTTCTTCTGAACCCTCTTCCCCTTCGGAACTTGGGTCTGCATTCGCCATGTCTGTATCGCCTAAATGCGTATTAACAATTTCATCAAATTCACCTGACTCACGAACATTTGAGAGTCCCGCATTAAACATTTCAATTAATTCTGGATTCTCACCTGTCTGAACAGCGAATCCATAATCTGTTACTTCCATTTGTTCGCTGATAAAGCGTAATGGAATACCCCCTGTTTGAGCTGCATAAGCCATCACTGGGTAATCTTCAATCACTGCGTCAGAATTTCCTGCTTGTAAGTCTTCATACATATTGACTGAATCTTCAAATGTTGAGATTGTGAAGCCGTATTCGTCAGCCACTGACTCAGCTGCTGCCATACCCGTTGTACCGGTCTTAACTGCAACATTTTGACCTTCTAAGTCTTCTAATGATTCAATATCGCTGTCTTCTAAAACCGCAAATTGAACTCCCGCTTCAAAGTATGGTTCTGAGAAGTCAAAAGATTCTTGTCGCTCTTCAGTAATCCCCATACCAGCAATCATACCATCAATTTGACCCGCCTCAACAGCTTGTAAAGCCGCATTGAAACCAAGTGGTCTGATCTCATATTCAAAACCTTGATCTGCAGCGATTGCTTCTAATAAGTCCATATCGATACCAACGAAATCACCATTCTCATCTTGGTATTCAAATGGTGCGAACGTAGTATCTGTACCAATTATATAAGTTCGATCTGGATCAGCGACAACTGCTGCTTCTGATTCTTGTGAACTTTCCTCTTCTTCAGAATCTGATTCTGATTCAGCTAAATCAATCTCACCTAAATGTGTATCAATAATTTCATCAAACTCACCAGATTCACGGACACTTTCTAACCCCGCATTGAACATTTCAATTAATTCTGGATTCTCACCTGTTTGAACAGCGAAGCCATAATCGGTTATTTCCATTTGTTCGCCGATAAAGCGTAATGGAATACCACCTGTTTGTGCTGCATAAGCCATCACTGGGTAATCCTCAATGACTGCGACAGAATTTCCTGCCTGTAAGTCTTCATACATGTTAACTGAATCTTCAAAGGTTGAAATCGTAAAGCCGTATTCATCAGCCACTGATTCAGCTGCTGCCATACCGGTTGTACCGGTCTTAACGGCAACATTTTCTCCTTCTAAATCTTCTAACGATTCAATATCGCTATCTTCTAAAACAGCGAATTGCACTCCTGCTTCATAGTACGGATCTGAGAAGTCAAAAGATTCTTGTCGCTCTTCTGTAATTCCCATACCTGCAATCATACCATCAACTTGTCCACTCTCTACAGCCTGTAAAGCTGCATTGAATCCTAGTGGTCTTATCTCATATTCAAAACCTTGATCTTCAGCGATTGCTTCCAATAGGTCCATATCAATCCCAACAAAGTCACCATTCTCATCTTGATACTCAAATGGGGCAAATGTTGTATCTGTAGCAATAATGTAAGGCTCATTATCCTCTTGTGCCTGCACAACCGTATTCATTACCGGTACACCGACAAGTACGGTTAGCATTACAACTAAACTCATAGATAACCATCTAAAAAACTTCATGTTTCACTCCAACTTTCCTTGAATTTTAATAATTGTAGAAACTTTTCTCATATTATTCTAACAATACTTATTATACGCGAAAACACCCCTCTTTCGCAACTTATATATATCATTATATGTAAATAAATCTAACATAAATCAATAAAATAACTCTATAATCCTAACAAATAAGTAATTATTGCTATCTATTATGTAAAATTTTAACAAAAAAGCCGACTCCAGTTGGAATCGACTTTCATTAAATGTGTATTATCTAATCTTCATGTGTAAAGTAATTATGAACTAGCTCTGTGTCTAATACATTATGTAAAACCATCACCGTATCTAACGTTTTAATCGACTCATCTGCTTTAGGAAGCAAGTTTAATCCTTCTCGATTAATTTCAACAATCAGTAAATTTGTCGGCAAATTCAAATCAGAGATTAACGTATTCTTTAGTGGACTTTCTGGTCCAATTGTAAACGTCGACACGATTAATTCACTTTCTTCCACTTTTTGAGGGGTTAATCGCTGAATCAGGTTGTTATATAAAGTTTCGTAAATAGGCTCTGTACGAGTGATTTCTCCTACAATGAAGGCGATAATTGAAGCGAAGGATAACATGATTAAGTGAGTAAATGACCCTGTCATCTCCATTACGAGTACAATTGACATAATAGGCGCTCGAACAACTGCGGTCATCACCGCCGACATACCTAAGATGATAAAATTCACCATATAAACTGGCTCTAGCCCACTAATGTGGTAAACAAGTAATCCAGAGATTGCCCCTAAAACTAGGACTGGCAAGAAAATACCTCCTTGAACTCCACTATTATAGGATATACTGGTAAAGACTAACTTACCTATCAACCAAAAGACTAACATCCCCACACTAATCGGTGCAACAACCATATGCTCCACTAAATGATGCCCTCCACCTAATAACTCAGGTGAAAATAATCCAACAACGACCGTCAACATAAAAATCAACGGTACTAAATAGATTGGTTTTAACCTTGTCCAAGCAAAGAAACGTCGTGTCCATTCCATAAAGTGATTAAATAAAATCCCCACTAAACCTGCAATTAAACCAACAAGGGCTACCCAACCAATATCGTTCATATCAATCGTTTGATTCACTCTAAAAGAGAAAGAATAAATCTTACCTGCAAATATAAATGAAACGAAGTTTGCTGTAATACTCGCAATAATACTTGGTAATAATAAGTAATGTGAGAAAGAACCGTACACTTCTTCTAAAGTAAATAAAGTCCCAGCAATCGGTGCATTAAATGCAGCCGACAAACCAGCACTCGCTCCAGCCGTAATTAAATAATTGGAAGTTAATTTATCTGTCTTGAATAACTTCCCAACAATCTTTCCGGTCACTCCACCTAACTGAATTGACGGACCTTCACGCCCTAAACTTAACCCAATAAAGTTAGCCAAAGAACCACCAAGAAACTTACTAATAAAGGTCGGTCCCGGATTCATTGACAATCTGCCTAGTAACTCTCCTCGGATTTGAGGTATTCCAGATCCTCCAGATAACGGTGCCCACTTTAATAACTGAACGACTATCACACCGAATACAAACGCTGCGAGAAACATCCATAAATAATTAATCGAAAATGGCATGTTATATATCGAATCACGAATCGTATCCAATTCAGCTAATACAAAGCGATAAGCCACCGCAAGCATTCCGCTAAATAAACCCGTTACTAAACCCAAGAAAATTAATTTAAATTTATTTGTTCCGGCTAAGTTACTTTCCCTTACCGGAATCTGCTTATATTCCTTCACCATTCCACATCAATCCAGCTTTCTAAAATAATAAGTACATCCTTAATCATATCATAAATTATAAGTGCATGTATCAAAAAATGTGTGCAAAAAAGCACTTTTTAGTGGGAGCTAGATTGGATGATAATCAGAATACGCGAATTTGTCGGAAAGTGACACTTTTTTGAGTAAGAGCGTCACTTTGGGTTCTCATAGTGTCGCTTTTCAGGAAAAAGCATCACTTTGGGTTTTCATAGTGACGCTTTTACGCGTTTAATCATGGATAATCAGAAATATGATGATTTCATTCGTAAACTTTGTATCATTTTGGTAAAAATATCGTAGACAAATAGGTTTAAGAAGGAAAAATAAATACACCCTACTACACATACTGATAAGAATGTCGCATTTACTAAAAAAATTTATACTTCAGATAATATTTTGGACAAATTTCGGACATTATCGAAGAAATATAACAATCCATAATTGACGCAAAAAATCTCAACCTCAAAATTCGCACTATTATATAGAAGGAACAGAGCGCAAAAAAGGCTGGTAACCTGATAAGATCACCAACCTTGTCTCAATAATAACTTAAAAAACTGCAATAAAAAAACACTTACTTAGGCATAGGGCAAGTGTTCTAACGTGGATTAAATCAATTAATAAATACCGGTAGTCGGGGTCGAACCGACACGTCCCGCAAAGGACATTGGATTTTGAGTCCAACGCGTCTGCCAATTCCGCCATACCGGCATAAAAGCCATTGTCTCGATATTAATTTTTGATAATTAAAAAATTGCGGGGGTAGGATTCGAACCTACGACCTTCGGGTTATGAGCCCGACGAGATGCCAGCTTCTCCACCCCGCGATAATAAAATAATATTTAGTAAAGGCGGTAGTCGGATTTGAACCGGCGATCAGAGTTTTGCAGACTCGTGCCTTACCACTTGGCTATACCGCCATTGTATTAAATAAAATAGTACCATTATAACAATGGTACTAGCGACTGGGGTAGCTGGATTCGAACCAACGCATAACGGAGTCAAAGTCCGTTGCCTTACCGCTTGGCTATACCCCAATGATAATATTACAACCTATATTATATAAAATATAGGCGACTGATGGGAATCGAACCCACGAGTGTCGGATCCACAAACCGATGCGTTAACCACTTCGCCACAATCGCCATCATCATATTATTAAAATTAAACAGGGGCAGTAGGAATCGAACCCACATTGACGGTTTTGGAGACCGTAGTTCTACCGTTAAACTATGCCCCTATTAAAAGGCAAAATTATTAAATTCCCCATTAATAATACAATGGTGGGGGAGAGATTCGAACTCCCGAACCCGAAGGAGCGGATTTACAGTCCGCCGCGTTTAGCCACTTCGCTACCCCACCATGAATGGCTTGGGACGGAATCGAACCGCCGACACCTTGAGCTTCAATCAAGTGCTCTACCAACTGAGCTACCAAGCCTACATTTTAAAAAACGGTCCGGACGGGATTTGAACCCGCGATCTCCTGCGTGACAGGCAGGCATGTTAACCCCTACACCACCGGACCTTGGTATTAATGGAGGATGACGGGATCGAACCGCCGACATCCTGCTTGTAAGGCAGACGCTCTCCCAGCTGAGCTAATCCTCCATGTTATTAAAATGTTAATGATCCGTACGGGATTCGAACCCGTGTTACCGCCGTGAAAGGGCAGTGTCTTAACCACTTGACCAACGGACCATTATAATATTAAGTTTCTAACGGAGAGTAAGGGATTCGAACCCTTGAGACATTTAATAAATGCCTACACGATTTCCAATCGTGCTCCTTCGGCCAACTCGGACAACTCTCCGATTTAACCTTACTCCGCAAGTAGGGCTCGAACCTACGACATCATGATTAACAGTCATGCGCTCTACCAGCTGAGCTATTGCGGAATGATTAAAATTTAACAATGCATGGCAACGACCTACTCTCACAGGACCAAAGGTCCAACTACCATCGGCGCTAAGAAGCTTAACTGCTGTGTTCGGCATGGGAACAGGTGTATCCTTCTTGCTACCATCACCACACATTGTCTGTATATAAGTAATCTCTTAGATCACTCAAAACTGAATATCAACATTATATTTTCTTACCTGCTAAACCTGAATTGGTTCGTGGTTAAGTCCTCGACCGATTAGTACTCGTCCGTTCCGTACATTACTGCACTTCCACTTCGAGCCTATCTACCTGATCGTCTTTCAGGGGTCTTACTCACTTGCGTGATGGGAAATCTTATCTTGAAGCTGGCTTCGCGCTTAGATGCTTTCAGCGCTTAT
>NZ_JBGQRB010000028.1:0-29721 GCF_045528645.1 Ruoffia sp. FAM 20857 | reverse complement strand
AACTTAAATCACAGTGGTTATGGGATATTTCTTTAGTGGTACATTAAGCTGGCAAAAGGTGGTACATTCTTTGGCAAACAGTGGTAAGAAAGTTGGCATCAGTGGTACAAATGTGTGGCAGTAGTCAAATGATTATATACAATACAAAATGGAATCCTTTATCCTCGTAATATAATTGTAGATTAAAATGATTGTTGAATACTTCCCTCTTTTATTTCAAAGACATAATCACATAAGTAATCAATATCTTCTGAATTATGTGATGTTATTAAAATTATTCTACCTTCTTGCTTTAAACTCATAATAAGTTCCCTAATTAAAATAACGCCGCTTTTATCAAGACTATTCATTGGCTCATCTAAAATCAGTAATTCTGGATTTTCCATAATTGCTTGTGCCACACCTAGCCTCTGCTTCATTCCTAAAGAAAAGTTTCTAACTTTCTCTTTATTATTTGGATCTAAGCCAACAGATTCTATCGCATTAAGAATACCTTGTTTTTCAATCTTCCCATTTATATCTGCAAGTAATTTTAAATTCTGATATTGGTTATAATCAAGAATAAAAGAAGGTATCTCGATTAAAAAACCAGTGTTTAAAGAGAATTCAATGTCTTTTCCAATTCTATCGGAATCCATCCATATTTCACCGGTATTTAATGGTATAAGACCTAGAATCGATTTCATTAAAATTGTTTTTCCGCTACCATTATCCCCAACTAACCCATATATATGTCCGGAGGAAAGTTCTAAATTAACATCTGAAAATAACTCTTTATCTTTAAATTTCTGACTCACATTCTTAACTATTAGTTGTTCCATAAAATTAGTTTTCTCCTTAATTTGTCGTTATAAGCAATATAATAAATTGCAGTAATCATTATTATTATTCCTACAACTAAAATTGTTATGGCAAAGCTCAGTGTAGGGTATCCGTCAAGTTGAGATGTCGAAATATTTGACAAAGAAATCCAAGAAAAGACAGAAATATAAAAGCCATAAAATTTATTAAAGTGTCTGATTGCCAGATATAAGAATATGAATACAGAGTATAATACCAGTCCAAGTCCTGGTCTAATTATATTGAATAGCATCAACATTAATCCTGAAAAGAAGAATATTAAAATCATCATTATTACAGTCATTATAAAAAGTTGCAGGGGTGTGTAATTAACCATTAATGTCGAAGGAATATTTATAGCAATTTCGTATTGATTAATAATATCTGGATAATAATTAAGTGATCCTATCAACTTTCCCCAGTCATTAGAATGAAAAGTAATATATGAAAGCGAAATAATAATATAACTAAGCATAATATTTATTATATATATAAAAATACTAAAGATTATATACAATATTTGTGATGTAATCCATTTACTCGTAGAAGTTCTGTGAATCAGATAGGACTGCATCTCATTATTCATAGGAATATTCGATAGTATAAGCAAAAAAGATAGTGTTATGACAATTATAAAAATTGGATCTGTGTGTAAAAAAGGATAAAGAGATATGTGTAAATCTAAATTAAATTCATCAGCAAAAGCAAGAATTGGATTTAAAATTGAATACATATATAACCATTGCAGTATTAAAGCAAATAGAACTCTTTTTTGAGTATAATTTGTAACGAGATGAATCCAGATCATTTGAAAGATTTGCCTCATCGATATCCTCCTTCAAACTTCTTTTTATATAAAAAGATAATGAGTAGAAAAATAATAACTACTACTGTTATTAGATATAAAATAGGATAGATTGTTGATATCCCAATATTATTTTCAATATCCCCTTCTCCAAAGTACAAACCTAGAGAATTATACATTGAAAAAACTTTGCGAGGATCTAATAGAAATGGCAATATTTTTACTTTATCTAAAAAGATAATCACAACATTTGATGTTAAGGGGACAGTAAATAGAACAAGTTTGTTCTGGCTAAAAAAACTAACAACTAAACTGATTAAAGACATGCAGGTCATCTCAGCTGATTGTTTAAATATTAACCATCCATAAAACCATATAGCCGAGTGTTCTCTTATTAAGAAACCATTGGATAGTCCATATAGAATGTTAGAATTACTTTCAATAGGATTTGTAATCAAAGGAAAGTTCAAAGATAAAAGATATATTACTATCGCATTGCTTAGTCCAACAATTAAGAATGAACAAGAAATACATATAAATATTTTACTCAAAAAGTACTTACTTTTCCCCATCCTGGGTAAGGTATATTGTAAAACGCCTTGTCTTATGTCTCGTGCAATAAAGTCAGCGACAAATAGATTTACAATCGTCGATAATGCCAATGATATCGACGTATGATTAGTACTAACGGTCCATATATAGGCTATATTTACTTCATGTGTACGCTCAAAAAGTAACTCTTGATAGAACGGTATAATCAAAAATAAAATATAACCTAATATTATCAACAAAAAATATGAAGTTAGAATATTGTTCCTTAGTTCAGAAGTAATATACTTAATCAATGTAATGTTAACTCCTTTTTAGTTTCAGCATCAATAAATATATATGTAGGATAAGTCACTCCATCTACTTCCTGTTCAATAACTCCTAACCACACAGGGATATATATGTCTGATTCTTCACTCGTTTTAGAGCCTAACAAATGCAGATACACTAGTTCCAAGGATGATAATTTAGTATCGTTAAGAATAATTATATTCTCATATTTATTTTCAATTAATGAAATTATTTCTTCAGCATTCAAATTAATTTGATTTAATCTTTCACCAACTTTGTTATAACCCCTAAGATCTGAATTTTCTAGACCATTTTCAGAAAAAGTTAATTGAAACACAGTATCTTCAGCAACAATACCTGCTTCATAATCCCCCATTGTAAAATCATTAATAGGGACGTCATCTATAAAAAATTTAACGGAAGCCATGTATAAATCAGTCGCAATCTGACTAATCTCCTCATCGCCACCTTCAAAATTAAAGTATTCTTTTAATAATGTACTCATATCATTCGCTGTGATACTTTGTAACTCAATTGAATAATCTAATTCAATACCTAAACTATGTATTAAAGTGTCAATTTCTTGCGTAATTTCCTCTCTAGTCGCAAAAGATAAATCATCCTCCGTCGACACTTCAAGTCCATTCTCTTTAACTACATTTTGAACGTCATAATACACAAAACCTTCACTTCTGGTATATCCATAAGCAATGCTGTTCTCTACTTGAGCAACACTCAATATATAAGACTCATTCTCGAATGAATATCGTTCCATTGTTAGTTCTGGTATCGAACTATTTTCAAAATCTGTCACTTCCAGATTATGATATGCTGCTACTCCTTCTAAAAAGTCATTCACATCTTGCTGTATTATTTCATATTTAAAGCTTTCTTCAGGATATTCATCATGTATAAGTTCATCACTAACTGAATACTCACCTTGTGCAGTGACAGTACTTAAGTTAATATTCACCATAATAATCAATCCTAACAGACCAGTAAATAACTTCATTAATTTATTCATAAATCTTCTCCCTGTCCTATGATATGAAAAAAACTACATAGCAGTCTAATCTCGTTTAAGACAGTACTATATAGTTGTATAATTTAATCAATATACTGTTTATCTTCTATGTTGAAGTACGAAATCCTACCGGTTTCTTTATTGATATAGATTGTCACCTCTAAATTCCACGTTTGTTCTTTGTCCTTTTCAAATAGCTGCTCTTTTAAGGTGAATTTCAGTTTTTTCTTAGTAAGATTTTTTTCATTTACTTCGCTAAGCACTGTGATATCTTCTACTGAATAATCAGCTGTATTCTCCATAGCTAGATAATAAATCTCGGTCAAATCACCATTGATTAATAACTTTTCCAAGTACTCATCTTCTATGATATTTTCGAATTTTTCTTCCATTATATTAACTAGTTGTTCACTTTCGTATGAAAATGACATTGAGTTGCCGTCTTTATGTTGGCTTTGCTCTTCCTTATCTAGTTCCTCGAAAAAATTGCTAGCAGTTTCATATGAGACAGTATAATTTAAGTTAATAAACTGATTTTCTATTGGTTCAGTCTTGACTGGATTTATATTTAAAAATAGAGTTGTTATCATTAAATACAAGTAAATTTTAAACGTGATCATTAATTCTACCCCATTTTATTGATAGCCTATTCTCAGACTAATTAATTATTCTCCATCTATAAATTCGATTGTCAGTGCAAATACATCCTTAATACCTTCCACTTCAAATCCTGGTTTTTCATAATCAGACGAGATTTCTTCAATGTTCAAAGAATAGCTATGGTCAGAATCTCTTAGAATAAAGAATGCCAAAGGCTCCCTTTTATTAGCTGTTATCTCGATATCGTCTTCCCAATTTCCTAATAGAGCTTCCATTCTATTGTCTCTTTCAATACGATTAGGTAAACTTGATGAAAGGAATTCATAGGTATTCAACTCGCCATCTTCTGTTAGAATACCTACACGAATAAAATCTTCTAGATTGGCTGATAATAGGAGCTTACCACCGTCGTATACTTCATTGACTAATTCCATGGCTTGCCAACTTCCGTCTTCTTGTAATTTTTCCCAGCGAATAATGTAAGATGAATTTTCGTTTTCATAATCGATTGAATAGAAGTTAGTTTGTCTCAAATGAAGCAATGACAATATCTCTTGTTGATCATCTGTTAACTCAACAAGTTGACCTACTCCATCCGCTGAAACTTGAATAGAACTTATAAAGAACAAATATAAGGTAATAAGACATGATAATAATAATTTATTTTTCATTCTGTTTTTCCCCCTTGAATATCTAAAATAGTAACTATTGTTAAAATTTAGTAATTATTTGGTAGGTATAAAGTCCAAGTTGTGCCGCCTCTTACTAATGTTAAATTGAGATTAGCTCCGATTTCACCGTAAGAGGTAGGAAGTATATACGTTGCAAAGTTTGGATAGTATGTAAAACTACTTCCAGGATAATATACTCTAGACTGGTCAATATGCCCGCCAGCACTAGTGACTCCGGATGACCCAACTACTAAGTATGAATTAGACACTTGAACTGTACTATTATAAGATGACCAGCCTCCACTTACACTATTCACCTTAACATGTGTTAGACCATTATAATACGTATACCCAAAATTCACAGTTAACTCTGCTCTAACACTTCCAGATGAGTCCCAACTATATCGATAGTTACTATTCAAAGGAACCAGATTTTCCGAACTTATATCTATAATTGTCTTTTGACTAATTTCATCTCCACTGGGACTTGAAAACGTCCCTATTTCATTTGTCAAGACTCCATAACTCTCGCCATGTTCATTTACCAAATATGCAGAATAATCATTTTCTGCACTTGCTAAAATTGGCGAAGCAACTGACAACAATATAGCTATAATTAATAATATTTTTTTCACTAGAATTCCTCCTCGTTTTAATTATCAGTTTCTCCAACTACTTTTTCATTCTTATTCTTTTTGCGTGATATCAGTCAATATCAAAATAGTTTTCGCTTAAAAAACTTAGGAAAATGTATTGCATAAGACTTTCATAATTCATCAAAAAAGAAAGTATATAAGCCATCAGCATTGCGATTAAAATATTTTTGACATATTTAGATTGAGTAGTAAATTTTAAATTTTAAAAACGATTTCTCACTGAATTAGGCACTTTTATCAAAACATCGATAATATACAGTAAAATAAAAACTAATTGTATAAGCAGAGTACTATCCCACACCATATGTTTTAAACATAATGAGATTAGTACAAACATAATTTCCGAAAACAATAAACTTTGTTCAAGGGTACTAGCATGATAGTCTCCACCACAAACTCTCAATGGAATATAAAGAAAAATTACTATAACCAACTCGCTTACCGTACCGAATAACACCCCAACAAAAACTGCAATAATAAAACCTAATAATTGGTGAACAATAATTGAGAGACCAAAGTTAATACATTCTTCTATCTCAGTACGTGATATAGATTTACTTATTACTCGTGAAATCCTGTTAATCATCTTGACTTGAAAAATATTCTTTTACATTTTTTACTTTTTATCGGTTGAAAAATGAAATACATACTTAAATTTCCTATTATATTTAATTTTGCAATAAACATAATCACAAGAAACATAACTTAATACAATGATTCAAGACAAGTTCTTTCATAGTAAGATTCATGTAAGTCATTTGTGGTTACTCCTCTAATTTTCGTGGTTGAAAATTTGATTTGAGTGTACCATGAATGGTTTATTTAATCTTTCTAGCTTAATTTTACAATCGACGACCTTAAAAAGTTAGAATAAAAACTCTAACTTTTTAAGGTTACGACAATTTAATTATCCCTCTAACACAAAGTCATAAGAATTATATTCAATGGTGTTATCATCTGAACGTGTAAATTCGATTAGGTCATTACTAAACAACTTAATGCGAATACTCTCATCCGACTCCACTATCTCAGGGTTAGTAATGGTGAAAACAACATTGCTCATCGGATCAATGGACGAGTAAATTCCAGATGATGCATCTTGAATTTGTTGAATCACATTGAAGACAGTCGGATTATTTTCTAAATCCAGTTGATTTTCAATGGCATTGAAACTAATTCCTAACTCCTCTTGCAGAGCTTGGATATCATCGGCTTCTGAGTTGGGATCAAGTTGATTCAAGGCGGAATTGTCTGTGTGATTTGCTAATAGGAGCATGACTTCTCTTGCTTCAGGTGCCTCATTATTGATAGTTAGTCGAACGCTATTCGAGTTAAATACGATATGGCTAATAGGACTCTCTTCATTCTCGCTTACATAACTTTGATTATCGTTGGCAGAAACAGAAATTGAACTAATAGATACTAGTGATACTAATAAGATTATATACTTTAATATTTTTTTCATTTTAATTATCCTTTCTATTTTGCCTCAACGGGAGCTTTAGACGGAATAGGTATTGCTGAATCTACAGGATATACATAGCCACTATAATACGACATTGAGTTTGGTCGAGGAGTAAAACCAACTTTTTGCAAGTAACCATGCCAATATCCATTATGATAATAAAAAGTTGCTGGACCATTTCCAGAAACAGGATGCATTTCAATCCACATCCTTCTTACATCGAGTGGTTCAATTATATTACTAGAAATATTAATTTCATTATTATTTTCAAATGCTTTAGCAACAGAAGTTGGTAATACAAAAGTAGCAATTAATAATCCTGTTAATAAAATTTTATATTTTTTCATACATCATACTTTCCTTAATAAATAATCTGTCTAAATTAACCAACTATAAAATTCTTTCGTACCAGTTCAATAAAGATCAAACTTCCATTTGTTAGCAACCCAATAAATATATACTTCATCAAGTTATAGTACCCTAAAGCAAATGTTAGCCCATAAGCTATACACATTAAGTTTAGTACACTTATAGCATATTTAGTTTGTGCTACAAATACTAATTTCACCCAACGGTAAATAATTGACTTAGAATCGACTACTAGGCGTATAATTAAAACTAGCGAAAAAAATATTAAATGCCTCACAAATTCATTATCCCAGGATACATATTTTATTCCGATAGCTTGCAAACAAAACATAATACCCGAATACAACATACAATATTCTGGTTTACTTGCATGAAAACCACCCACACACATTCTTAAAGGGATATACATAAAAATAACAATAAACAATTCTTCAATTACGTTAAAAAATAGCCCGATTATCGCAGCAAGAATGAATCCTAGCAATTGAAAAATAATTATTGAAATACCAAGGGAAACACATTCAACCTCTACATCAGATAATGACATTGAACGACCTAATTGTTGTGATAATTTAGTAACCATCTTTATTTGAAAAATACTCCTCAATGTTTTTGCTTCGTTTTGGCTCATAAATAATTATAGAGCTCAAATTCTCAGTGACATTGAACTTCACAATAAACATTATTCCGATGTAACAAAACCTTAAGCAATATTTTAAGTATTTTTTCAATTACTCCCTCCTTTTTCATTTACTATAACCATCATATAACACTTATTTGTATAATTTCCCAGAATGTAACGAAACTCCCTTAATATGTAACGAGAATAAATTAATCTAATATATTCAAAAAAACATGTATAAATGTTAGTATAATATTATAGAATCATTAGGACATTTCATTCGGGAGGCTCAATTTGACTACATTTGATATTTTTTATTTATTGATTACTCCGATTTATGTTTATAATCTTTGGTCCTATTTCCAAGTGAGATTTGGGTCTAACTCTGAGTCTTTAGGGAAAAATTTATTTGTTTGTTTTATTAGTTATTTATTAATTAGTAGTGTCTATCTTTTTTTTGAAACTCCTCTATTAACCGTCTCAATCAATATTATGTGCATAATATTAATTTCAAGACTCTATATTAGTGAGATTTTTAAACAGATTAGCGAGAGTATCATCTTGTTAGCTCTTTTTATTATCATTGAACTTATTGTTGTTACCTTATTAAATATATATACAATAGATTTTCAAGATACATCGAGTTACCAATCAATCATGTCAGTCGTCTTTACCTACTTAGTTGAGTTTCTATTTATCAAATATTTACACCGCCGTAAATATCGCGCGCTACATAAGAATAAAAATATTTTTTTATACACCATCCAATTTATTATTCCATTGATTACTATTATCATTTTTTTACTTTTCTTATGGATTAATTTGTCTGGAACTATTTTGATGTCGCTAGCTCTATTCTTCCTCCTTATTAACATCATCTTATTCGAGCTTTATGATGCTTTGGCTAAGAGTTTTGACTTATTATCAGAACAACAAAACTTCAAGCAAGAACAGCTTGAATACGCCAGTCACTTAAGATTATTAGAATCTCATAACGAGGAATGGAGACAATTTCGTCATGATATTAAGAATCGTTTGACACCACTGTATGGCTTCATTCGTCAATATCCAAACTCGGAGCTTGAGAGTATCTTAATTGATATTGTTCCTGATAATTTACAGAAACCAGTTATCGAAACAGGTCATATTGCTATCGATGGTATAATCAATTCGAAGTTACATTCTGTTTCAGATAATGAGATTGAAGTAATAACGGATATCGTCGTTCCTAAGGATATTTATATTGATTCTATTGATCTCGCTGTATTATTAGGGAATTTGTTAGATAATGCGATTGAAGGGTGTTTGACAGTGGAAGCTAATCGGATAATTAAACTAAAAATATTGTTTGAAGGGAATCGACTCAAAGTAAGAATTGCTAACACCTTTGATGGTATCGTCAACAAGCAAGGCCAACAGATTCTGTCACGTAAAGATGACACGTCCATTCACGGCTTTGGTTTGAAGAGTGTGCAACGAATTGTTGAAAAATACCAAGGGTTACTAAAAATTGACCATACCCAAGAAACCTTTACCGTCTCAATCATATTGAATGAAACGCCCAGTGAAAACGTTGATAAGGAGGTAAAAGATGATTGAAATTCTGATATGTGATGATCAAGAAATCATTACTAAACAATTGAGTCAGCTCATTCAGGAATATACTCTACAGCACAAAACTTCTTTTTGGGTTAAAAGTTACCAGTCAGGTGAACAGTTAATCACATACCTTCAAAAAGAAGAGCCTATGAAGCGAATTATCTTATTAGATATTGAGATGCCTATAATGAATGGACTTGAAGTAGCTAAGTATATCCGTCATGATTTAAAAGATTATGCCAGTGAGATTATCTTTGTAACAGGAACGAATGGTTATGAGCGCAACTTATTTCAAGTTAAGCCTTCTGGCTTTATTCCTAAGCCCATCAAACGCACTCAATTATTCGAAACATTGGGTAGAAGTTACCAATTACTCGAAACACAATCTCCTTTCTTCAACTACAGCCAAAATGGAATAGATAAGTCGATTCTCTTAGATAATATTCTATATTTTGAAAGTCATGGTAGAAAGAAAGTCATCGTTTCCCAGCATCATAATGATTGGTTCTATGAAAATATGTCGCAACTTAATCAAAGATTGGAAGAATATCCACAATTCGTTCATTGCCATCGGTCATACATAGTGAATGTTAATCATGTTGTTCGAATAGATGGTTCAGATTTAGTTATGGAGAACAAACAATTAATCTCTGTGAAGCCTAAGGAGCGTGCAAGAGTTGAACACGTTCTGCTGGAATTGTTCTAGCTACAGATTAACTGAAGAAGTGGCTAGTTCTTTTTTGTGTTGTCGATAGCAAAAAGACCCCTCAAGCCTAATCTCTAGGGCTTAAGAATTCTCTCATCATCAACTAAAACAACTCATCCAATAAGATATAATAACGTAACTTATCCCAGTCAGGTTCTAATTCCAACTTCTCGAATAGTAAGTTGCCATAGTTTTCAATCTCTTGTTCAGTAAATTCGCGTAATACACCGAATTTTCCTTTTAGATTATTCAACAAACTGCGATAACAGATCGCAATATCCTGATAAATATCGGAGACGCCACTTCGCCCTAGATCAATGAACCCGGTCAGATATACCCCACTTGCGATGAGATTAGGTAGACTAAAATCACCGTGCGATAAAACGAGTTGATCTTCTTGGGGGCGATGGTCGTTCAACCATTGCCATAAGGCAGCTGGATCCTCAAACCCTTCACCACCAAAGGTCCCCTCCTCCGCATCGTCAACATCGACTAAGTTATTCTCCACCCGTTCTTTGGCTAGCTTTAACTTAACATCTAATGTTTGGACACTTGGACAGTCGGTTACATCCACTTTCCAAAGTTGCTTTAAGCTATTAGCCAATAATTCAATTAGATCTTCTGTCGTGCGTCTGACAATCACTTCATAGGAAGGATCTCCACGTAACTTCTCCATTAGTATATAGTGCGTACCGTTCAATTCCATATTTTCATAAATTTCAGGAACTGGTAGGAGTTTTTCATGCCACCAGCTAAGCATCAGCACTTCATTTTTAACTTCACCAGAAGATGATTCTATCTTAAGAACGCAATCATCTAAAATCATTTTCTTTGCCTTCGATTTACCTATCAAATCAATTTGAAAATTCTGGTTATCAATATATTTTCGGATTTCTTTGGGTATTACAAGATTCATCTCATCACTCCTCAATTCTATTCAATACTCTATTATATACATGTAATAGGAAAGCGATATCATTTTGTATTACTCTTGATTTTACACCATGAAAGTCATTTTGCAAATGGATTCGAATCTTTCATTACTCTTTTATAAAAAAATTGTTCATTATTCTTTCCTTCGCAAGTGTTTTTAATTGTATTTTTTGCACTATAAACGTAATCTTAAGGAACAATATGATAAAAGGAGACAATACTATGGCAAAGATACTCATAACTGGAGCAACAGGTACCATTGGTGTCGAATTAGCAAAGCATCTTATTACTAAACACGCGCTTACTTTAGTCGGACGTGATTTTTCTGACCTTCCTGACGATATTCAAGCTAAAGCAACCATTGTTAAACGCGATTTACTTGATCCTGACAATTGGAACGGCTTACTAGATGGCATCGAATATGTCATTCAATTAGCTGGAGAAGCTGACCAAGATGCTGATTTTTATGACAGTTTATTAGATTTAAACTACAAAATCCCACATAACTTATATAATGAAGCGACTAAAGCGAAAGACTTGAAGCGCATCATTGTCGCTAGTTCTATCCATATCGTTGATGGTTATCCAGACGGTGTTGAAGTCAAGACCACGGATCCAATCCATCCTGCTAACTTATACGGCGTATCTAAAGCATACTTAGAAGGTTTAGCTGCTTACCATGCTTATTCAAATGGCATTGAATCTATTGCGATTCGGATCGCAGATTATAAAGTGAGCGACGATGAATTAGACGAAGAAGTTGATGAGTACGGCATGGCGATGTACTTATCTAAAGAGGATATGAATCGTCTTATAGATGGCTGTATCGAAGCAGAATTAAAAGAACCCTTCTTAATTGTTAATGGTGTCTCTAATAATACGTTCACTCGTCTATCCAATGAAGAAGCAAGAGTCAATTTAGGTTACAACCCTCAAGATAATGCGTTCGAGAAGAAGAATATTTTTTAATCAACAAAAGACGTAGATGAAAATCTACGTCTTTTGTTGTCTACATATTTATATGTTTTGATGCTTCTCGAATTGATAAAGGAGCTAGTTCAGTCTGATACTGCCTAAGAAAATTCTTGACCCATTCTTCATTTATTCGCGCATAATCACGTAATGCCCAACCAATGGCTTTATTAATAAAGAATTCGTTGCTTCCTAAATTATTCATAATCGTTCGAGTCAGTAATTGAGTATCGGTTGCTTCCTTCATACTTAATTGATGAATAATCGCTACGCGTCGCAACCATAAATCATCTGATACACTCCATTCAATGATTGTTTCTTTTAACTCTGGATACTGTGTTTGAAGATAGCCCACTCTTTTCACTAAAGCATCCACAGAATCCCACCAGGACTTTGTTGTAATAAGTTTTTTCAAATGATTGATATCGTCTTTTTTCAAATACGTTTGCATATCATTTAAATAGTCAGTGGCAACATATTGGAATTCACGTTCCTCCTGTTGCCAACATTCTTGGACGAAGTTCCAATCGATAATAGGTGTATCTGGATTCACTTTAGACTGTGCTCGTGCTTCTTGTTTAGCTTCTTTAAAATACGGCTTTGTAATATTTCGACGTGCCACGCTTTTAAGACCTAAAAAAGGAAACTGATTTCTTAAGTACGCTGACATTGCTTGGGCATCGTCTGTTCGGTGGCCTTTCATCTCTGTGATTAATTGTTCAGTATCCATTGTGATTCCTACTCCTTTCAACAAATTTTTGATATATTCTCAATCTTGGAGGATGGATTTGAACTTTCTTTTAAATCCACATCTCATCACTTTCTTGCTCTTCCTCAAGTTAAATGATGTATCCTGATAGTAAGTATAATGCATTCATCAATAAGAGCCCCCCGGTTGCATAACAAGCTAGCCCAGCACTTTTAGCGGATATTATTAATTGATTGTCTTTACTTTTACCATAAATAACGCCCAATAATACTGATAGAACAATCGGCATAATAATATAAGCAACTTCTTGATACAGCCAAGCATACATTAGAAAATGAACCGCACCTACGATGCTAAATATAAAAGGAATGATAGTATAGTGCTCTCTTTGGAACATAGCAATCAACAATGGTATTGCTAACAATTGACTCATCGCAATGATAATACTTAATGAATTTAAAATGCCCGTATCCGGCCGTAAGGTAAACGCACCAACAATATATAAAATGAGTAAAGCGATTGGTAAAGCAACCATTCCCTGAAACAGAGTGGCAATGGCTGCATAGTTTAATTTGATTTTTTGCCATAATACTCCGCATATTAACCATGTTATACCGTAAGCAACCAGAAAAGGGGCACCTGAGTAATTTACTCTAGCAAGCTCTTCCAACAATTCAATCATAACTTTAGCTCCTTTTTAACTTTAAACAACGTCTCTATGACTTAATCCTACCTGATTGCGTTTAATTCACCTAATAAAAAACATCCCTACTTCATAAGTAAGGATGCCATATGTTAATAGTTAGCTACATAGTGTCCGGAAGTAACTTCTTTTAATGCTACAACTTCTTTATTTGGTTGCCACGCTTTTAGCGGATTAGAGTCTACCACCTTCGACTTCATCTGTGCATCTAACCTTGGAACAGCTTGAAGTAATTGTTGTGTATAGGGGTGTAGTGGATTCGCGTATAATTCGTTCGTTTCTGCTACTTCTACAATTTGTCCTTGTTGCATGACTGCTACTCGGTCACTAATTTGTTTCACGACTGCCAAATCATGAGCAATGAATAGATACGTTAATCCTAGTCTGTCTTGCAGTTTCTTTAAGAGTTCAATAATTTGCTTTTGAATCGAAACATCCAAGGCAGATAAAGGCTCATCCGCAACAATAAAGTCAGGTTCCACAGCTAACGCACGTGCAATTCCTATACGTTGACGTTGTCCCCCAGAGAACTCATGGGGGAAACGTGAAGCAAAACTTGGGTCTAATTCAACTAAACCTAGCAATTCTTCAACTCGCGCCCGACGTTCTTTCGCATTCTTCACTAATTGATGCGTGTCGAGTGCCTCTCCGATAATATCTTCAATTTTCATACGAGGATTTAATGAAGCATAAGGATCTTGGAAGATAATCTGCATATCTTTTCGGACTTTTAACATCTCTGATTTAGTCAGTTGATGCAAATCAAAGCCTTGGAATATAATACGTCCGCTCGTTGGTTTATACAATTGAAGGATAGCGCGACCTAAAGTAGATTTCCCCGAACCAGATTCACCTACAAGTCCTAAGGTTTCCCCTTTATAAATATCTATATTAACCTGATTAACTGCTTTAAGCTGCTTCCCTTTGCCAATATCGAAGACTTGCTCTAGTTGCTCTACTGAGATTAGCGGTTGAACTTGCGCTTTTTCTTGAGTGATTTTCTCTTCTTCAATTCTAGGTACAGCTTCAAGTAGTAATCTTGTATAAGGATGTTGAGGGTTAGCAAATATCTCATCAATCGGTCCTTGTTCAACAATTTTACCTTCTTGCATGACGATGACTCGTGTACAAATTTGAGCAACCACACCAAAGTCGTGAGTAATTAGTAAGACAGATAAGTTTAAATCTGTTTGTAATTGCTTTATAAGGGATAGAATTTGAGCTTGAATCGTAACATCTAATGCTGTCGTTGGCTCATCTGCAATAAGTAAACTTGGATTAGCAGCTAAGGCAATGGCAATCATAATTCTTTGACGCATTCCCCCAGAGAACTCATGCGGATAATGACTAAACCTCACATCAGCGTCTTTAATTCCAATTGACGTCATCAATTCAACTGTTCTTGCCTTAGCTTGTTTCTTACTCATACGTTGATGTAATCGAATCACTTCAACAACTTGATCACCAACAGTCATTGTTGGATTCAATGAACTTAATGGATCTTGGAAAATCATTCCAATATCTTCACCCAATATTTTACGTAAGGCTTTTGGTTTAGTATCAAGGAGGTTGTGCCCTTTGAATTCAATCTCACTATCAGAATGAATGATGGCATTATCAGGTAATAGTTGGGTAATTGAACGGGCCGTCATACTTTTCCCACTACCTGACTCGCCTATAATTCCAACAATTTCACCTTCTTCTACTGAAAAGGAGATATTATTTAATACTTCTTGCTGTTGGTCTTCGCTCTCAAAGCTTAAGCCTAATTGGTTGACCTTTAAAATATCAGACATTTACTCACTCCTATACTTCTTTATATACGTTGATATCTGTTAATACACAGCGATTATTATAACATAGCAACTATCTGAAAGAGGCGAGTAGATCAGACAACCGTCATTCAAAAATCCGAATGCTAGCCTTCGAAAATCCGCATGCCTCGTTTTGAGGTGGAAACGTTATAATAACTGAGTATGAATTCATGGGTAAAATTTATTCATGTATTCGATAAGTTAATTTTTACTTAGGAGGTGAGATTTTTGGAACACATTCAACAAAACAGTTCCTTAACTAAAGGATGGTCTTTAATCTATCAACAAATGCAACGTCAATGGACTTATAAAATAGCTCTTTGGGTACTTGGTTTACCCTTACATATTATATTCTTCGTGATTCAACTCATACACTTCACAAAATATAAATCTCAACCAGTTGCTGAACGAATCTCTGATGATGAAAAAACAGTGTTAAAACAAAAACTAATAAAAGAAGAACAGAATAAACAAGCCTACTTCAAGCAAAGTATTAGCGCTGAACAGACTGAAAAACGAGTTAATCAACGGTTAAATCATTATGTTCAATCATTAGTTATTGAAAACAATGATATGTCAGAGAGGATTCATCTTTCTGATATTTTCGCGGACTGGATTGTAACACCTGTTGGGTTTATAACGAGTATTATTCTAGCTTGGCCCATGTATATTTTAATGATTGTCTATCGTATGCCAATCTTAAGGTACATTGTTGAAAGGTTATTCTTGATGGTCTTCGTTATCTTTGGTGTAACTTGGATTGTATTTACGTTATTGCATTTTTCACCATCGGACCCTGCTCAAAACATCTTAGGTGTACAAGCTACCCCTGAACAAATTCAGAACTTCAATGTGCTTCATGGTTTAGATGATTCCTATTGGGTACAGCTCTTTAGAACGCTAAAAGGTATAGTTACATTTGATCTTGGATATACTTATGTAGGGAATGAATTGGTTATAGACGCATTGCTACGCCGTTTCCCTATTACACTGCAAGTCACTTTCTTCTCTCTAGCTATTTCTTTAGTTATAGCAATCCCTGCAGGTATTTATTCGGCGGTGAAAGTGAATTCTTTATTTGACCAGTTCTTTATGTTCATTGCTTTAATTGGTCTATCGATTCCAACATTCTGGTTAGGTTTAATCTTTATCTTAAACTTTTCAATTCGTAACCGTTGGTTGCCTGCAACCTTTAATCCGGACAATCTGTGGTCACTGCTGATGCCTGCGATTGTCTTAGGAACAAGCTTAGCTGCTTCTGTTGCACGAATGACCCGGGCTTCGACTTTAGAAGTGATTCATGAAGATTACCTTCTAACAGCCAGATCAAAAGGAATGTCGAATTGGCGCATCATTTGGCGTCACATTATTCCTAATGCGCTGATTCCAGTTATTACAGTGATTGGTCTGCAATTTGGTGGGATGTTAGGTGGATCAGCAGTCACCGAACAAGTTTTTAATATTAATGGGGTTGGTAGTTATATTGTAGAGAAACAATTTGTGCCGGATATTCCAGCTGTTTTAGGCGGGGTTATCTATATCGCGATTATTGTCTCTTTAGTCAATTTAGTCGTTGACCTACTGTATGCACTTATTGATCCACGAATTCGAACAACGTTAAAAAATTAAACTTAGATAGAAAGGAGTTTGGCTTTGGTTCAATCTTATTCACTGGTAGCAAAACGCTATTTACGTTTTGCTTCGACATTTTCGATTGTCTTCTCATTAGCGGTCATTTTATTTACATATTTAAGACAAGGAACAGATTGGAGTTTAGTGACTATCGGCTTCGCCCTTATTCACCTGATACTCAGCTTCATAAACTTCTTTATTGCCAGACACATTCAAAACAATGGAAAAGTTCACCCTGTGCACCGCGTATGGGGTTTTGTCCTTATGTTATCCGTCTTATTAGGGAATCCATTTAACTTTATAACGGGGATGTTCTTAATATTACGTAAACTCATGTCGTATCAAATATATTTAATCTTCACAGTACTCGTTGATTTAACGATTATTGCGACAACGAGTTTAAACTTTTTCAAACCTACTATGAGCCCGGCGTTTACTATCGGTTTATTCCTATTGGGCGTCAGTTTACTCTTTCATTGGGGACTTGCTCTATTTAGTGCTCATTTGAAAAATGTATCCAAAACTCAGTTATATATTGTTATCGGTTTACTTGTAGTCACTTCATTCAGTGGAAATTTATTAGGACTGATTGCTGCTTGGTTAATTTGGCGTGAACATCATAATCAAGCAAATGTGCGCCGACGTAGTGTCTTTTCAAACATTTCTCGTCATGAAGTCGCAATCTTTGGGCTTTATATTATTACCTTTATATTTGCGACGGCGATTACAAGTTACTTAACCTTTGAGTATAGTTACGCCGTAGAAAATAATTATACGGCGATTTTACAAGCACCAAGTATGACGTACCCTTTAGGAACTGATAATTTCGGGCGCGATGTCTTTTCACGCATGGTCTTTGGCGGTCGGATTTCTTTACTAGTTGGGGTCCTAGCTACTTTAGCGCCTCTACTTATTGGTGGTTTCCTGGGTGCAGTCTCAGGTTATTACTCACACCGTGTTGACCAAACAATTATGCGTTCCTTGGATGTATTGTACGCTATTCCCGGTATTTTATTGGCAATTACGATTGTGACGGCTTTTGGTACATCAACACAAAACTTAATTCTCGCTTTGAGTATTGGTGGCATTCCTGGTTACGCCAGAACAATGCGGGCCAACGTACTTCAAGTGAAGCAATTAGAATACGTTGAAGCTGCCCACGCTGTTGGGGTTAGTGATGTAAAAATCATTTTAAAACATATTATTCCTAATGCGAGTGCCCCGATGATTATTCGCTCATCGCTTACTGTCGCGACGGCAGTTATTTCAACAAGTAGTTTAAGTTATTTAGGTTTAGGGGTTGAAAGTCATATTCCTGAGTGGGGTAACATCTTACGTATCGGAAGTGATTATCTAGAAACACAACCTTACTTAGCTATCTATCCAGGTTTGGCTATTATTGCCTTAGTTTTATCATTTAACTTCTTAGGAGACGGCTTACGTGATGCTTTAGATCCTAAGATGACTCAATGACACGTAAGCATTTTATGAAGAAAGTTGGTGAGCTGTATCGATGAACACAGATGAAGATTGTTGTAAGTGCCGTAAACATTCAAAGCAAAATAAAAGGAGATTTTTTATGAATAAAATTTTAAACAAATTATTTTTAACAGCCTTAGTATTAGTGGGAGTAGTCGCTCCCGTCGCAACTACTGTACAAACTGCCAATGCTCAAGAAGCTATTCCCATTACTATCTTAGCTCAATCAGCATCCGAACAAGATGTTAATATTGTCCGTGACCAATTAACTCGCGCTGGCTTCCAAGTTGAGACAAGTTTGCAGCCGGATTATGCAAGTTTTAATGCTCAAAAAGAAGCAGGAAATTATGACTTAGCTATCTCAAGCTGGACAACTGTAACAGGGAATCCTGATTATGCCGTTCGTTCACTATTTATTACAGATGGTGACAACAGTATTATGAGTAACCCGGAAGTGGATGAGCTAATTGAACAAGCAGCAACGGAAACACCGGATGAATATGTGAATACGTATACTGAATTCGAGAATCAATTAGTTACTGAAAATGCGTATATCGTGCCATTATATACATCATTAAAAGCGCAAGCCTTTAATCAAGAAGTATTAAACCCAGATTCTATTCGTTTGTCTAAATCAAGAGCCTTTGCTTGGGAACCCGTTTCTTATGTTGATGACAGTCAACATGCTGAACGTCCATTACTTTTAACACAAACCTCATCACAATTGACTTCATTAGACCCAATTAAAGGGAACGACGGAAGTATAAACCAATTGAATACGAATATGTATGTACGTTTAATCAACCTAACGGATGATGACCAAATTACTTCAGAGAATTCATTAAGTTATAATCATGCGATTGCAGACGGAAACTCAGAGTATTACTTCATCTTACGTGATGATATTAACTTTGCTAAAATCGAAGACGGTGCAGCAGTTGATACTGGTGATTTAGTATCGGCTGAAGATGTTATTTACTCACTCAACCGTGCAAAAGACCCTAATTCAGTTCCTGATCATCGTACGTATAGTTTACATGAGCATATTGACGAAGTTTCAATTGTGGAAGATGTAACTGAATTAGAAGAAGCGACACTTTCTGGGAGTGACTCATCTATAAAAGAAGCTTTAGAAGATGGTTTAGAAACACCTATCTCAGCTGTTGTTGCTTCTGAAGATGAGGTCGATAATGCAAATGGTAATTATCAAGTCGTTAAATTAACAACAACACAACCATTTCCACAAGGATTAAATTACTTAGGTCACCAATCAGCAGGTATCGTGTCAGAACAACAAGTTGAAGCAATAAATACTTATGATATCGAGTCTTATGATGTAAACTCAGACATCGCTTATGGAGACCAACGTGCTGTCACTGAAGGTGGCTCTTATGATAACCATCTATGGACAAGTGGTCCTTACATCATGGTTGATAAAAATGATTACCAAGCAAACTTTGTTAAAAACCCAGCATACCGTCCTGATACAGATGCAGATGCAAACATTGAGCAAGTCACAGTCCGCTTTATCGCTGATTCAAGTAGTGCTTTATCTGCCTTACGCTCGAACGAAGTTGATCTGTACTATGGTTTAGGTGAAGTTGATTACCCAATTGTTGAGAACGAGTCAAGTTTAGCACTCCAATCAATTCCAAGTAATGCGGTAACTTATATGTTATTCAACGTCAATACACCCGGCCGCCCGGTATCAGACAGTGCTGACTTAAGAAAATCAGTTCTTTATGCTATCAACCAAGAAGAAATTAATGCTGCTTACCAAGGATTAAAATTACCAGCTTACTCAACATTATCGCCACTTGTTGAAACTGGGAATACTTTAGTCGCCGACCAAGCAAAAGTAGAAGAGTTTAGAAACAATTACTTAAATTCAGCTACTGAATAAAATGTTTAAGCCCTCAACTACCTTGTAAATAGGATGGTTGAGGGCTTTTTCTGTAGAATAATTTCGTAGTTATCTCGGAATCGTTTTAGAACCGAATGCGGGTTTACAGTTTTTCTCAAGTTTTTCATTAAAATTTTATATAGTCAATTAACATTTACAACAAATTGCGGTATGATAATTAACATTGAAAGATTTATTACGGTATATTTAAATATCGTATCCAAATCCAACTTAGAGAGCATCTCTATAGTTTCAGAAAGGAACGGATGTATTTGAATATACAGCAATTAAAGTATTTAGACCATATTGAAAAAACCGGATCGATTAACCGCGCATCTGAGTTGTTATTTGTATCCCCTTCAACCATATCAGTCTCACTTAAAGAACTCGAGGCTGAAGTCGGTCAACAATTATTTACCCGTTCAAGTAGCGGAATGACCACAACACATGAAGGGCATGAATTTATAACTCAAGCTCGACAAGTCTTAAGCCAACTTGATGTCATGCGCGATTTGTTTGTTAATAATGAGTCGGAACGTCAATTCTTTTCTGTCTCAAGTCAGCATTATGACTTCGCATCAGAAGCTTTCAGCAAATTTATTAATAAACATCCAGGTGAACGCTTTGTCTATCGCTTCTTTGAAGTAGATACCTATTCAGTCATTAAAAATGTTTCGCAAAATGTTAGTGAAATTGGCTTCGTATACTTAAGTGAATTTAACCGCCGAATGTTAACTCGCTTATTCGAACAAGAAAATCTACAATTCCATGTGATGTGGGAATTCCAGCCTCATGTCTTTATTCGAAAAGACCATCCTTTAACTGAATTTGAAAGTATAAAATATAAGGACTTAATGGATTATCCTGCGATCACATTCGAACAAACAGAGCATCAAAACGACTTCTTAACTGAACATCCCTTAGAAGTTCAAGCAAATGATCAGAAGGTTGTTGTAAGTGACCGGATGAGTGCAATTAATATCATTACGGGGTCAAATGCTTATTTAACAGGTTCGGGCATTATGACAAACCGCATTACTGATGATTATGTTACGTCAATTCCTTTAGAAAGCTCGGAAAGTCACCATATTTGCTGGATTGCTCCGAAAAATCAGGAATTGTCAACGAATGCGCAAAATTATTTGAAGATAGCTGATCAAATACTATGTAAACGTGTTAAAAACTTGGAAAGTGTTCATTCACCAGATAATTATACAATTTAATCGGTTAAACTAACCATTCACACAAATTAACCACCTCCATTAAACGGTTTAAACACGTCTAGTGAAGGTGGTTATTTCTACTTAATCAGTTTCATCGACGGTTCCAAAAGTATCTAATGGCCAAAATCTGAATAATATTTCAGCATTAATTGATTCTTCAGGAATCGGTCCAAACTCTGTACTATCGAATGAATGATTTCGGTTATCTCCCATAACAAAGTATTCCCCTTCAGGAATTGTTAATGGAGCAAAATCAATGGTGTTCGTATTATTCTGAAGAGTTTCTTCCGATAAGTAAGTTTCTGATAATGGTTCGTCGTTAATATAAATCACATCATCTTGAGATGAAATTGTATCTCCAGGTAAGCCAATCACACGTTTAATGTATTGCTTTCCTTCCTCAGTCGGCGAATCAAGTATCACGATATCAAATCGATCCACATTGAAGATATTCGCACCGAATAATTGATCACCGTGTGCTAAAGTATAATTCATCGAAGGTCCATCGACTTCAAAGGGTGTAAACACAAATAATCTTAGTAAAACCATTCCAACGATGAGTAATAAAAATAAGCCATTCTCTTTAAAAAAACGTTTAATACTGTTCATGATAATCTCCTAGCAAATAACATAATAAGAATATTATACATCCCATATAAATACTTAACAACCTTTGGGCCTAAAGCTAAAGATTTCTTAAAAAATATGGAGGCGGCACGCTGAATCATCAGTGTGTCGCCTCCATTTATAATGTTATGATGCTGTTGGTTCGCCAACACGTTTAATTTTACCTTGTTGGATATAAACAGAAAGGATCGCAATATCTGCTGGGTTTACCCCACTCACACGACTTGCTTGTCCTAAAGTGCTTGGATTGATTAGTTTTAATCGTTCTCTTGCTTCATTTGCTAGGTTCCCAATTGCATCCCAATCAATGTCTTCTGGAATTTGTTTTTCTTCCATAGCACTCATTTTTTCTACTTTTCGAACAGCTTTATTAATATAACCTTCGTATTTAATTTGAATTTCAACTTGTTCACCGACTTGACGGTTCAATGGTCCTTCTTCGCGAGGAATTAATGTCACTAAGTCAAAGTAACGAATTTCTGGTCGTTTTAATAAGTCGCTTGCTAAGATACCATCTTTTAATAAGGCTGATCCAACGCGTTCGAATAAATCAACTAAACCTTCTGTATGTGGTGTTAGGCGGATTTTGCTTAGGCGTTCTAACTCTTGATCAACGAGTGCTTGTTTTGTTTTGAAAGCTTCATAATGGTCTTCAGATACTAAACCAATCTCGTGTCCAATCTCAGTTAAACGCATATCAGCATTATCATGACGTAATAATAATCGATATTCCGCACGTGACGTAAGTAAACGGTATGGCTCTGTTGTCCCTTTTGTTACTAAGTCATCAATCATCACGCCGATATAAGCTTCGTTACGTTTTAAGATGAGTGGGTCTTTTCCTTGGACTTTACGTGCTGCGTTAATACCAGCCATAATTCCTTGACCTGCTGCTTCTTCATAACCACTTGTTCCGTTCATTTGACCTGCAGTAAATAAACCAGGTAATGATTTTACTTCAAGTGATAAGTCTAATTGATGCGGTATAACGACATCATATTCAATCGCATAGCCTGGACGCATCAATTTCGCATTTTCCATACCTTTTACCGTACGTAACATCTCAACTTGAACTTCCTCTGGCAAGGATGTTGAAAGGCCTTGAACGTACATTTCTTTCGTGTTTGCGCCTTCTGGTTCAATGAATATTTGGTGACGTGGTTTGTCACTGAATCGAACGATTTTATCTTCGATAGATGGACAATATCGAGCACCAACACCTTCTACCGTTCCACTAAACATTGGTGCACGGTGTAGGTTTGCTTGAATAATTTCGTGTGTTTGAGCATTCGTATGCGTTAACCAACACGAAACACTTTCTTCTTTAAAGTCTTCGTCGGGAGTTAAAAATGAGAAATGATTCGGCATTGTATCACCTGGTTGTTCAACTGTATCATCAAACGTTACTGAATCAGCGTGAATTCTTGGTGGTGTTCCTGTTTTGAATCTAGCTAATTCAACACCTAATTCCAGTAAGTTCTCAGATAATTTGATCGAAGGTAATGTATTATTTGGCCCAGATGAATAATCTAAATCACCAATAATAATTTTACCACGTGAAGATGTTCCAGCTGTTAATACAACAGCGTCAGCTAAGTACTTAGCACCTGAGTTTGTAATAACACCTTTTACTTGGCCATCTTCGACATATAATTCTTCAACCATTCCTTGTTTAAGTGTTAGGTTTTCTTCTTCTTCAAGAACTTGACGCATGTTTTTTGCATAGGTTTCTTTATCTGCTTGGGCACGTAAAGCTTGTACTGCTGGGCCTTTACTTGTATTTAATAAACGCATTTGAATGTAGTTTCTATCGATATTACGTCCCATTTCGCCACCAAGTGCGTCGATTTCTCGAACAACTACCCCTTTAGCTGGCCCACCAATGGATGGATTACACGGCATAAACGCAATCATTTCTAAGCTTAATGTTAATAAAAGTGTTTTTGATCCCATACGGGCTGCTGCTAAAGCAGCTTCTGATCCAGCATGTCCTGCTCCAACAACAATAACATCATATTGTCCTGCTTCATATATTTGCATAAATAACTCCTTTCTAGTCTTTCTTCTCTTCTTTAAATTCAACGGTATGTTCGGTTAATTCGCCATTTGTATCATAAGTAAATTTTGCTGAGAAATAGGGTGTCTGTTTCACTAACCAATCTAAGTAAATGTAATCCCCTTCCCAAGTCGGTTTTGCCATGACTTGGTCATAAGGAACCCATTCCAGTGTTCCTTCATCGCATTCTTCAAACAGTTCACCTTCGAACTCAGTCACGACATAGACAAAACTATACCAATCTTCACCATCATGTTTGAAATCTGGAAACGTAATAAATCCTCTTAAATCCAGTTTAGTAGCTGTTAAGCCTGTCTCTTCTTTAATTTCACGGATGGCGCATTCTTCAGGTGTTTCACCTGCTTCAAATTTACCACCGACACTAATCCATTTTCCTTCATGAATGTCATTCGGCTTTTTATTACGATGTAGCAGTAAAATCTCTGATCCATTATCAAGATAACAAATAGTTGATAGTTTTGTCATGATTTTGTCGTCCTCTCTACCTTTACTTACCTAAACAGAATTGGCTGAATAATTTATTTAATAGTTCGTCTTGGACAGAATCTCCGGTAATCTCACCAAGTAAATCCCAAGCACGTGTAAAGTCCATCTGAATTAAATCAACAGGCAACATCATCTCAGTTGACTCAAGGACTTCATCCAGTGAGCTAATTGCTTGGCGTAGTAATTGTGTATGTCGTGTGTTCAGTAAGTAGTTCACGTCACCAGACTTGATTTCACCACTAAAGAATCTTTGTTCAATTTGAGTTTCTAACTCATCAATCCCAGATTCTTCAAGCATCGATGTTGCGATTAAATCAGCATCTTGAATGTAAGGTTCTAAGTCAGCGTGAGTTAATTTAGGCTCTAAATCTTGTTTATTTAATAAAATAATACGATTTTGATCCTTAGTTAATTCTAGGAGTTCAATGTCTACTTCTTGTAAGGCTTGCGCTTGGTTTAAGATTAGAATCACTAAATCTGCTTCTTCCATAACTTTACGACTACGCTCTACACCAATTCGTTCAACGACTTCATCAGTTTGGCGAATTCCAGCTGTATCGATAAGTCGAAGTGGTACACCACGAACGTTAACGTATTCTTCAATCGTATCACGCGTTGTTCCTTCAATATCAGTTACAATTGCCTTTTCTAAACCGGTTAATCGGTTTAATAAACTTGATTTACCAACGTTTGGACGTCCGATAATCGCAGTATTAATTCCATCACGGAATAAACGGCCGTGTTGCGCTTGATGTAAGATTTTTTGTATTTGTTCCTTCACATGTACGGCTGTTTCATTCAGTTGCTTCAATGACATCTCTTCGACATCATCGTATTCTGGATAGTCAATTGTTACTTCCACTTGTGCGAGTGTGTCTAACATTTCCTGACGTAATGAACGTATTTTAGTTGAAAGACTTCCTTGTAATTGGTTCATTGACGCATCCATCGCTTTATCCGTCTTCGCTTGGATTAAATCCATCACTGCTTCTGCCTGTGATAAGTCAATACGACCATTTAAAAATGCACGCTTCGAAAATTCTCCTGGCTCAGCCAATCTCGCACCATTCGCTAAGACTACTTCAAGTACTCTTTGAATGGCCATAATCCCACCATGTGAGTTGATTTCAACACTATCTTCCGTTGTATAAGATCTTGGTGCCTTCAATACACTCACCATCACCTCATCAATGACTTTTCCTGTTTCAGGGTCAATGATATGGCCATAGTTAATTGTATGCGAATCGACGTTATTTAAGTTCTTACCTTTGAAGATTTTACTCGCAATCTCAATTGCTTCATCTCCACTCAATCTCACAATGCCAATCGCACTTTCTCCCAGTGCTGTAGCAATAGCTGCAATGGTATCTGTTGTATACATTGAATGACTCCTTTCTAATTTTGCTCACAAAAAAAATGCCTAAACTCCCCCTATATGCATGATTTCTCCATGTTGATATACGGTTCGTAAGCACTTTGACTGCTACTACATTCAATTTCTTTAGCATTATACAAGATTCATTTGAATATTGCAAATAGTTTTGATAGGTTGGGGTGAGAAATTTTAACTTTTTTGTATTGCCCCCCTACTCGCACCTGAATATCATTTACCTTCCTATCAGTAGCGTGATAGAATAGGGTTGATTAAAGAAGAGGTGAGTTTTATGAATAAGTTTGAATATATATACCTAGATATTGAAAACAAAATAAAAGAAAACATTTATCCAGTGGGGTCTTTACTTCCAGGTGAAACTTCACTCGCAACAGAGTATAATGTTTCTCGTGAGACGATTCGTAAAGCGCAACGGATGTTATCAGATAATGGATTTATCTTTAAAAAACAAGGACACGGGTCCATTGTTTTAGATTATCGACGTTTCGCTTTGCCAATTAGTGGTTTAGTGAGTTATAAAGAATTAAGTGAGGAAAATAATCTCGCCAGTACGACACAAGTTATTAAAAATGATATTATTCCTGTTCCAGATTTTATATTAAATGATGTAAAAATGAATTCCAAAGAGAAGTTTATTCACTTAATTCGAACACGCTCAATTGCTGGCGAAGTCGTGATTATCGATGAAGATTATATTCGTCAAAGTATCGTGTCTGAAATACCAAACCAAGTAGCAGAAGATTCCATCTATCAATACTTTGAAGGCGATCTTGGTCTAGAAATCGGCTTCGCATCGAAAGAATTTATCGGTGAACCCGCCGATGATTTAGATATTAAATACTTAAAAATTAAACCAGAAGACTACACAATCACAGTGAGGAGCCAAGTATTTCTAAAGGACGCGACGTTTTTTCAATATACGATTTCACGTCACCGAATTGACCGCTTTCGTTTTCAAGAGTTCGCTCCGCGTCATAATCGGTTTATAAATCCGTGATATAATGAATGAATATCGCTTAAAGGAGTTAATGAATGCAAAATAATCAAAATTTGAAGTGGGGTCTAATTATCCTCATTGTAATAGGCTTTACTTTTATTTTATACCTTAATTACGACAGTAATGGAGAAGCGCCAAGTAAAACATCTACTCAAGAAGTGTCGTCTCAACCCAATCAATCTAGTGAAGAAACGATTGCAAACTCTAGTGAAGCGAGTTCTCAAACGGATGAATCAGAGCAAGAGAGTGAAAGTGACGTGGAAAGGACACTAGATGTAGATACAACCAACCAAAGTAATCGTGTTGCGGTTGTTCCAAGCCAAAGTAGTGAAGAAAGTGAGTCTTCTACTGAAAATAGTTCAGACGAAGAAAGCACGGAGGAAGACGAAGTAAGTATCGAAATATCCGTGAGCAGTTCCGAGAGCGAAAGCCAAGAAGAGGACGAGACAAGTGAATCTGATTCCGAAGCAATCGTCGCATCATCTGAAAGTAGTTCTGAAGATGAAAGCACCGAGGAAGACGAGACGAATGAATCAAAATCCGAATCAAGCATCGCATCATCTGAAAGCAGTTCTCAAGATGAAAGCCAAGAAGACGAATCGACAGAAAGTTCTTCAGAATCTGAGCTTACATTTGACGACATCTATCAAACTGATTTGATGGACGAAAATGGAATTGAACCTTTAGACTTAGACGCCTATAAAAATATGGCTGATGTCATAGACCAAACACTTACTGAGTTTAACGTCAACTCTTCTGAAATTAGTTTAGCTTATTATAACTTCCACAATGAGGAACATTACTATCTGAACGAGAATGAATTATTTACTGCAGCGAGTATAACGAAAGTTCCACTGTCTGCCTTATATATTGATTTAATCAACTCAGGTGAGTATCAATTAGATAGTGAACTTGATTACAGTGAAGCATTATTTGAAGCCGGGACTGGAAACATTACAAACGGTCCTTTGGAAAACAGTTATAGGATAGAGGAACTGATTACAGAAGCAATCACTCATTCAGATAATACTGCAATGAATATACTTAAAGCCGAGTACGATAAAGAATTCGGTAATTTCCGCGAAGATATTTTAACGTTTGCTGGAATTGATGAGAAACCAGAAGACTTCTTAAACAATAATCTAAGTTCAGCTTATATTACTGAGCAAGTATTAATTAAAATTGCTCAAGATGAATCCTACAGTGACTTGATTAACTTAATGTTTGAAACAAGTCCGGCCCAATTGTTCACGTCATATGTTAATAATGAGATGATGGCGAATAAATTTGGTCGCTATGAGCAAGCAGTTAACGATAGTGGAATCTATTATGAAAATAATCAGCCCCAGTACGCTTTAGTCGTTCTTTCCGATAATATTAATCAAGCTGATCAATTTCTAGAAGTAATGAACTTACGAGTGAATCAATGGTTTAGAGCACATAATTAATGCAAATAAAAGTGGGTTTGGAAAATTTCCAAACCCACTTTTTTAATAGAGTAATTCAAGCAAAATAATTGTTGAAGCTAGCAAACCCATAATAGCTCGAATCGTATTCCAGCGAGTCCACTCACTAACAAATTCTTGCCAACTGGTCTCATTCGCCTCATTCTTCAGTCGATTGTTCCAGGGAACATTTTTCACAATGGTTTCTAAAAAGCTTCCGATAATATGTAGTAAACTACCCAGCCCAAACAAGGTAGAATTTATATTCATCAAAACCATGCGACCGCTAGTAAAGGAGATCCAAAGAACAACAGGAAAAACAGACTGTTCTGTATTAAATTATTGATTCGATTCATTATTCGAATACCAATACGAGCATCCTCTTCCTGCTTTAACACAGGCAGAATAGTATTAGAAAAAGTAAAATACAATCCATTGATCGTTGTGTTAAATTGAGTAAACATAATAACGGTTATGTTAGACCTCATTTGCTACTACCCACTGTTAAAGTGATTCTGAACCGGTTGTTGTTTGACTTTCATCGGTGTGTTGTAAGATGAAACGCAACACTAAAAAAAGACATGAAGATTCGTTATACTTAAGTCACCACAACATAGTATAAGGAGAGAATCTTCATGTCACACACTCATTTTAACACAAAGAAATCTAAAGGGCATTTGAAATTCACGGAACGTGAACTGATCGAACAATGGCTAAAAGAAGACAAAAAGCAAGCTGAGATTGCCCGTTTGCTTGGCCGAAATAAATCAACTATTTCACGTGAAATCAAACGGGGTACCGTCGTCCAAATTAGTCAAGGTAAAAAAGTCGAGAAGTATCTAGCTGACTTTGGTGAAGTCACTTATTTAAAGAATAGACAACGCAGTCAATCAAAAGGTATGCAAGCTTACTCTGGACGCTTTTGGTATAAATTAAAGAAAGCTCACCACAATGGTGTTTTCAAAGGAAAAAAGCGAACTCACAATATTAAAACATTTGTGATGTCCTATGCTTTAAAACATCCTAAGGAAAGAGTGCCTTGTTTCAAAACCGTCTATCGCTACATTCGACAAAATGCGCTGTGTATCAAGCCCCATGATTTACCTATGATGTATCGTTTGAAACCAAGAA
>NZ_JBGQRB010000027.1:0-30059 GCF_045528645.1 Ruoffia sp. FAM 20857 | reverse complement strand
TTAAAGATGAGAACACAACACAAACTATCGTTGCATAGAGAGACACTTAAACATAGGAATAAAAAAAGAGCCAAGGTGACTGCGTCACCTGGCTCCTCGGTCCACCAACATCAAAAATTCATGAACCGAAAAATTCTCCCCCAAAAATTTATAAACAAAAAACCAGATCAGACTTTCCTGACCTGGTTGTTAAATTCTACTAATTATTTGTTTACGCGTAATGCGAAACTTGGCATGAAGTAAGAGCTAACTGAGTTATACTCTAATGGTGTTCCTGGTTGTGACGCATGGATGTAGTTACCGTTACCTGTTGCGATTGCAACGTGGTAAGTAGATCCAGGTGTTCCCCAGAAGTATAAATCTCCAGCTTGAGCTTCGCCAACACCGATTTTAGTTCCAGCGTTTTCTTGTGCTCCAGTCCATCCACCTACGTTAACTCCGTAAGTTTCTTGGAATACGTGTTGTACAAATCCTGAACAGTCAAAGCCTGAAGGTGATTTCCCACCCCATACATATGGTGTTCCTAAGTGTTGCGATGCGTTTGATAATAATGCATCAACACTTCCTTGAGCTGCTTGGGCTTCAGCTTCTGCCTCTGCTGCCGCTTGAGCTGCTGCTTCTGCCTCTAATTGAGCTTGCGCCGCCGCTTCTTCTGCTGCTGCTTGGGCTTCGGCCTCTGCTGCCGCTTGGGCTGCTGCCTCAGCTTCGGCTTGAGCTTGTGCCGCTGCTTCAGCTTCTGCCTGTGCTTGAGCTGCTGCTTGGTCATCAACTACAGGTGCTTCTTCTACAACTTCCCATGTAGGTGTATCTGCAATAACTTCTTCCTCTACTGGTTGCTCTTCAACAACTGGTGTTTCTTCAACTACCGGTACTTCTTCTACAGGTGTTTCTTCAACGATTGGCGCTTCCTCTACAGGGACTTCCACTACAGGAGTTTCTTCAACGATTGGTGCTTCCTCTACAGGGACTTCCACTACAGGAGTTTCTTCAACGATTGGTGCTTCCTCTACAGGCGCTTCTTCTGTAACAACTGGTGCTTCTTCAACTACTGGAGTTTGTTCTGCAATTGCTTGAGCTTCTTCTGCTGCTTGAGCTGCCGCTTCAGCGTTTGCTTGCGCTTGGGCTGCTGCTTCAGCTTGAGCTGCTGCATTCGCTTGTGCTTCTGCAATTGCTTGAGCTTCCGCCTCAGCTTGTGCTTGGGCTGCTGCTTCGGCTTCTGCGATTGCTTGCGCTTGAGCTGCTGCCGCTTGTTCAGCCGCGATACGTTGAGCTTCTTCGAATGCTTGACGTTCAGCAACTAATGCTTCACGGTGAGAAGCTGCTAATGAAATATCGTTTGTTAATTGGTTGTAAACTTCTTCAGATGCTGCAGTTTGTGCTGACAACTCTTCTTTTAAAGCTTCAAGTTCAACCATTTTTTCGATTTTTTGATTTTTTGTTGATTCTGTTTCAGATTTTTTGCTTTCAACATCTTCTTTATCTGAAATTTGTACATTTAATAAATCTTTGTTTGCAGATACCATTTTGTTAATAACATCTACACGACCAACAAAATCACTTACTGATTCTGATGATGCTACATAGTTTAAATAGTTAGATGATCCACCACTTACTTGAACAGCACGTGCTTGATCAGCTAATAAGCCTTCACGTTTACCGATAATATCTTCAAGTTGAGTAATTTCTTCTTCCAATTCAGCGATTAACGCATCATCTTCTGCTACTGCTTCAAGGACTGCAGTTGCCTCTGCTTGAATTGTATCAATTTCAGCATATGCTGTAGCTAATTGAGCGTATAAAGCTGTTTGTTGAGCACTTAAACCTTCAATTTGAACGTCTGCTTCATTAATCAGCGCGTCATAGTTTTGAGCTGATGCTAAAACTGGTGCTGCTACCGAACTTAATGCTAATGCAGATGTAAATAAAGTTTTGAATAAGCTCTTAGAAAAAGTTTTCTTCATTGTTTATTGCTCCTTCGTTAATACTAGTTTTGTTATATTCGTCAAATTCATATTATATTCATTAAATCTTCTTTTTTTCGACCTGAGAAGATAATAACACACCTTTGAGTTGAATAGTTGATTTTCTTTGATTCGTATACTGTTTGTAACACTACTGTAAAATTTCAGAGTTTTTGTCATTTAAGTGATTTTTCTTATCCTATAATTTCAGTATACTTTGAGTACTTAGAGTCTTTCTTCAATTTTATTTTTGTAACAGAACGTTGATTAACTAAACTTAAATCCCTATAATAAGATTATCTATTCAATTCTATAAAGGAGACTCATAATGCATATTCTAGAAGATTTAGAGTGGCGTGGAGCCATCAATCAACAAACAGACTCAGAAGGTCTAGAAAAACTAACACATAAAAAAGCGATTGGTCTATATTGCGGAGTTGACCCGACAGGGGATTCAATGCATATCGGTCATTTAATTCCATTCATGATCCTTAAACGATTTCAATTAGCTGGTCACAATCCAGTCGTAGTTATTGGTGGGGCGACAGGTTCAATTGGAGATCCAAGCGGCCGTAGTAGTGAACGTCAATTACAGACCATGGACGTTGTAAAAGAGAACGCCAATAAACTGACACAACAAATGGATAAGTTATTCTTAAAAGGCGATGCTGAAAATAGTGGCTTCCGTGTTGTAAATAATTACGATTGGTTAAGTGAATTATCTTTATTAGATTTCTTACGTGACTACGGAAAACATTTTAACATCAATACAATGCTTGCTAAAGATATCGTAGCTTCTCGTTTAGAAACAGGGATTTCATTCACTGAGTTTACTTACCAAATATTACAATCCATTGATTTCCATTATTTATACAAGAACTTAGATGTTCAATTACAAGTAGGTGGTGCAGACCAATGGGGTAATATTACAGCGGGACTTGATTTCATTCGTCGAATGGAAGGTTCTGAAGCAGAAGCTTATGGATTAACCATTCCATTAATGCTGAAATCAGATGGAACTAAATTTGGTAAATCAGCTGGAAATGCGATTTGGTTAGACCCAGAGAAAACAACACCTTATGAATTCTACCAATTCTGGATTAATCAGCAAGACTCAGATGTTACTAAATTCCTTAAATACTTTACTTTCTTATCTAAAGAAGAGATTGAAGCTTTAGAGAAAGAAATTGAAGTGAATCCACACTTACGTGTAGCTCAACGCCGTTTAGCTGAAGAAGTTACTCGTTTTGTCCACAGTCAAGAAGCACTAGATGAAGCGCAACAAATTACTGAAGCACTTTTTACTGGTGAAGTTGGTCAACTTTCAGCAAAACAAATTGAAGAAGGTTTTAAAAACATGCCACAATCGACAATTGCTAGACAATCTGAGAATTTAGCTATCTGGTTAGTTGACACTGGAATTGTTGATTCAAGAAGACAATCACGTGAATTTATTAATAACAATGCCATCTCTATCAACGGAGAGAAAATTAATGATGTTGATTATGAGATTGGTCCTGACGATGCGATCGATGGTAAATACATCATTGTCCGTCGCGGTAAAAAGAAATATCATTTAGTTATTTTTGAAGATTAATACTTCAGTCCAAAAAGAAGTCACCTACTTTTTAGTAGGTGACTTCTTTTTTATTCGTTCCAATTTTCTGGACTCCAACTTGCACCATCTAATTTTCCTTTATGGTTTTCAATGCGTTTCTCTTGTTCTCTTAATAAATTCATCGCAGCGACTAATAAAGCTTTCGTCGGATAATCTGCTGCTTTCTCAACCCATTCATCATGATAGTTATCATAGTGTGTATTCATCGAGTCAACCTCCTTACCAGCGATCAGTTAAAGTGAATAATTCACTCACTTCATCCGCTTGATCTTCTAGCGTTTGCTTCCACAGATCGAATAGAATTTCATTTTCTGCCGATAGATTGAGTTGCTCAGCTTCAATGGCCTCTAATTTATCTAACAAGTAGCGCTGATAAGTTAAATAACTTAAATGCGTCCCTTCTTCTAAGTAACAAGCGTATTGATACATTAACTCCATCTTCTCAGATTCACTCATATAAGCAAATTGGTGAACCGAAAAAATAGGTAAATAAGTCATATTAAAGTAATTTGCCAATGATTCATACGGAGATAATACTTCTGATAACGTCCGTCTCTCTCGCCCACCTGCTTGATACTGACTCTCCTTCACACCTGCCACAACAACAACACCTAATTCTTTTGTTGCTAATTGTCTAGCCAACTGATCATTTGTTTGTCTATCTTCAATGACCGTATCTAACCACAGTTTCATAATTGCTGGTGCTTGATACCAATAAAGATGGAATTGAAAGATAATTCGGTCATACTCTAATAGACGAGCTTGTTCTGCTTCAGCATTGAATGACCCATTGTGGTCAAATTCACTTTGTAAATCTACGTAGGTCACATCTGTTATATGCTTGCCTGAACTTAATAGAAATTGCTGACTACTCGAAGCCGCAACATCTGGATGAGCTACGTATACAATTGTTTTACTCATTCAATCCTCCTCAGTTATTCTGGTCCAAATAATCGCTTTAAATATGGAGATATCTCCATAGCGTTTTGGAATTCTTGAAGATTTGCTACATCAATATTACTGGCATTAATTTCCTCGACCAGCTCTCTTGCGTAGCTTTGGAAAGCGTCATTTAGTTTAGCCAATAATGTTTGATTGTACACTAATGCATAGGCTTCTTCAGCTTCCTTCAATCCACGTGCAATGACTTCGAAATATCCCTCCGTCACAGGAATAAACTTTAAATTATTTAATGTAGTTACTACAGTTTCATAATTTAAAGTTTGACTTAACGCATCATCAATAAGTAAATTGATTGTTTTTTGAAAGTTATCCTCTGTCTCTTGGAAGCGATAAGGTTCAATCGTTTCAAGTAGGGTGTAATATTCAATGTTTTCCACATAAGGAACATTACTATTGACTTGCCCACCAGTGATTACAGGTTCAATATACATTGCATTCACTTCATTGCGAGCGTAATAACGACGATGTAAATCATTATACGCTTGGATTTGTTTCGGTCCTAGGACTTCTGATTCTTCTAAGTCACTCAAGTGTGTACGGATACTCATTAAATCATCCTCATTCATATCTTCAATAACAAAGCCTGTTTCTTTATCAAAGTAATATTGATCAATTTGTTGAGTGACTCCTTGAGCATAAGCTTCTTGGCGATGGATGTTTTTTACTTGATGCTGAGAATACAAAAAGAAACTTAATTGAATGATTACCGCAACAAGTATTGTACAGGACAATAAAACTAAAATTTTTGCTTGCTTCGTCATGACGGTTCCTTTCAGAGTTTACTTTCTTTTTTATGTGGTAACTTCACAGTGAATACTGAACCCTTACCTAATTCACTGTCGACTTCTATATTACCTTGGTGAGCTTCAATGAGTGATTGAACGACAGATAAACCAATACCCGATTCTCCAAACTCAGTATTTTTCCTTGATTCGTCCACTTTATAGAATCTTTCCCAAATACTTTGTAGATGCGCTGGATCGATTCCGATACCCTGGTCGATAACTTTAATTTCACTATACTCTTCTTGCATCTTCCCTTGTAAAATAATATCACTGTCTTCAGAGAATTGAATGGCATTGGTGACGAGATTTATGAGAATTTGAATAATTCGATCATAATCTGCCCACACAATTAAGCCCTCTTCTGCTTCAACTATAATATTAATATTTTTCTTAGCTGCTTTCCGTGATAATTGTTCTTTAATTTGGTCGAGGAGTTTATTCCCATCATTCTCCTGCTTAGTTAAGACGAATTGATGGCTTCTAATTTTTTCGTAGTCTAAGTTTTCATTGACTAATCGAGTCAGTCTTTGCGTTTCCCGTTGAATCAATTCTAAGCTTCGCCCTCGTTGCTTCTCTGGAATCATATTATGCTGTAAGCCTTCCAGAAGTCCGCTCATCGTTGTCAGTGGTGTCCGCATTTCATGAGCAACATCCATCATGAATTGACGTCTTAAACCTTCTTGTCTCTTTATTTCTTCTTGCGATTCCATTAGTGAATGTGACATCTTTTGGAAATCCCTTGCTAAATCCCCAAACTCATCTTGCCCATCCGTCTCTATCGTTACATCGTAATTTCCTTGACCAATTTGTCTAGTTGCATATTGGAGTCGATGGATTTTGCGCGTTTGCAAGATTGAGTAAACTGTACTAATAATAACCCCCATAATAATCGCTAAAATAAGTGATATAAATATATTCTGTCTGACTGCATCAAGTCTTGCTTGTAGGTCATCTAATGGAGCCGCCAAACTAATAAAGCCTGATGGAAATTCCCCAACATCCTGATGGGGTAGATATACAGTTAGATAAGGCTCAACCTCGCCGTTTTGGTTATAACGGTCCACTGTTCGAAAGCCAAGATATTGACCAGATTGAATTAACTGCAACTCTTCCTGAGATAAATTCGCATCGAAGCGTTGATCATAAGTCGGATAAATTGTTCTTCCATCTGATAAATACACTTGAATAACAATGTTTTCACTTGCTAATAACTGAGATGTTCTCACTAAATCATTTCGTGAAAAGTTATTATTAACGATGTTATACCCGTAATTTAGTAATTGCTGCTCACGTGTTTGCTCAATCTCAGTCGTCATTTCACCTTCAATTCGATAAGCAAAAAGCGCAACCGTTGCAATAATGACTAATAAAAATGCAAACAGTTGTTGCCATAAAACCTTCATTATTCCTCACCAGGTGCTTCGTATTTATAACCGACTCCCCAGACTGTTTGAATTATTTGTGGACCCACTTGTTCAATTTTCTGACGTAATTTCTTAATATGTGCATCAACAGTACGTTCATCTCCAAAGAAAGGATCTTCCCAAAGACTTGTTAATAAGTCTTCACGACTAAATACTCGTTTAGGATGTTCTGTAAATGCAACAAGTAAATCAAACTCTTTCGGTGTGAGATTCTCAATGGGTTTATCTTTATAATAAGCTTCGCGTGTTGATGTATTGATATGGATAATTTCTGTTTCAACATCAAATTCTGAAGCAGTTTCCACTTCTTCCTCTTGTGTCGGTGTTACCTGAGCTCGTCGGTGTAATGCTTTCATACGAGCGAGTAATGTAATCGGGCTGAAAGGCTTTGTTACATAATCATCTGCCCCAATTTCAAGTCCAATCACTTGATCACTTTCTGAATCTCTCGCTGTTAACATAATAATCGGTGTTTCATTAGATATTTTTCGTATATTCCGACAGATTTGCATGCCGTCCATTGTAGGAAGATTCAAGTCTAATATCACGATATCCCATTTCGTAGGATTATTTTTATACGCTTCGTAGCCTTCTGCTCCGTCCTGATGGAAGGCTGCTTCATAGCCTTCATTCTCAAAAAACATCGACATCATTTCGCTCACTGATTCATTATCTTCTATCATTAAAACGTTCATCATTGTTTCCTGCCTCCTTTTGCACAATCCTCGTGCCTTGTAGTCATTATTATACATGAATTAAATGATTTTAAGCAATTTGAATCCATTATCTCTCATCTCCTCATAATATTCACAATTTCGTCACATTTGCATACAAAAAATGCCCAATATAATCTACCTTCGTATTTACCTACGTCACTTTTGGGAGGTTGGAATATACGTAAATAAAAAGGTATCGATTATACTAAGCATCTTTAGAGGTTTATAAATTAGGCTTTGGTACTTTTGAATAATATACTTTACTGGGTTTAATGGTTAAAATTATAGAATAATTTTTTTATTAGTTCATCACAGCACGAATACTTTCTTCATCAATTTGGATATCCGTACTTTGATTTTGCTCAACTTGATTATTGTCGGTTTGCTTTTGTTTTGAGCCATCTGAGTCACGTGATTGCAATAAAGTTAGTTCTTCGACAAGACATTCAATGACGTATCGGTCATTATTCTCGCTGTCTGTGTATTTGCGACTTTGCATCTTACCGGTGATGGCAATTTGATCCCCTTTGGCAGTATAGTTATGCAACAAATCAGCAAGATGGTTCCAAGCGACAAATGGAATAAAATCAGCCCGGCGCTCACCGTTTGCATCTTTTTGATAATGATTGATCGCAATAACATTATTAACAACACGACCATTTTGACCTACTTTATTTCGTCTAACATCTCGTACAATTCTTCCAACATACATTGCTTTATTCAAAAAATCACCCCTTTCTTTTTTGGTCTATATATATATACGTAAAAAAGGGGTGATTCCATTATTTTATTTTCAAATTTACACAAATTTTACATAAAATTTACAATTAACCGATTTCTTCTGCCATTTTTACAATTTTTCTTAAGCGGTGATTCACACCCGATTTTGAAATCGGTCCACCTGGTATTTGCTCTCCAAGTTCTTTTAAGCTCATATCTGGGTTACTTAATCTAAATTCTGCCATAACTTTTAGCTTGTCAGGTAAAGTTGTTAGTCCTTGATAATCATCAATTAAACGAATCGCTTCAAGCTGGCGTTGAGATGCATCAATGGTTTTGTTCATATTCGCATTTTCGCAATTTACTAAACGATTCACTGAATTACGCATGTCACGAACGATGCGAATATCCTCAAAGCGTAACACAGCACTTGATGCGCCAATAATCGCTAAGAAATCGGAAATCTTCTCCGCTTCTTTTAGATAAGTTATAAAGCCATTACGACGATTGATTGTCTTGGCATTTAAATCAAAATCATTCATCATTTGACAAATATCTTTATTATGTTCATCGTAACTTGAATAAATTTCTAAGTGATAATTATTTGACTCAGGATTATTTACAGAACCTCCAGCTAAGAATGCACCTCGTAAGTATGAACGTTTCTTTTGTTCATTCTCGGTAATATCACTTGTGACTTTTGTATTCAAGCCAATACCTAACATATCCAGAATATTCAAGTCTTCTAGAATTTCTTTCACTCTAATACGACAACGTACTATATATACATTGTTCTTCTTCAGCTTCATCTTGCGTCGAACAATTAATTCACCTTCGACTCCATAATGATCCTTTAAAAGTGTATAAATTCGGCGCGCGATTGCTGCGTTCTCACTTTGAATATTCAAAATGAACTTTTGTTGATATATACTTACAGCACCATTCATTCGAATCAGCGCAGTAAGTTCCGCTTTTGCATGCTCTCGGTGTACTTCTAATAGCGTACATTCTTTTTTTACGTCTGAAGCAAATGTCATCGTGCCTCACCTCTCTATCTTTATTACTATTGTGTCTTTTCTACTTTTCGGGGGGCTAATTTTAAAGAATTTAACAAGTAGCCTAATTCTTCGACAACTTTCTCAGTATCATGATATGCCCCACCATGTTTCATACTTAAAAATTCGCTAGAGATGACGCGACAATCTTCTTTACGTATGCCTTCAAAATCATGTTTAACTTGTAATAAATATTCTTCGTTTGGTTGTGTTCTAATATAATCTTCGGGGACTTCCGTTGTATTCACTAGAACTGTATCAATAAATTTATTATTCAAATGTTGATGGAGAACTTCTACATGATCGGCGTCGGTAAAGTTCTCAGTCTCACCTAATTGAGTCATAATGTTACAGATGTAGACAACTTCAGCATTTGTCTTGACAATGGCTTCACCAATCTCTTTAATCATTAAGTTTGGCAAGATACTTGTGTAAAGACTTCCTGGACCTAAGATAATCATATCTGCATCCATGATAGCATCAACCACACGGGGCGAAGCTTCTAAAGCTTCTTCTCCTTCTGTGGTTGTGACCAATACTTCTTTTATCTTCTTGCGGTGAGAAGCAATACTTGATTCTCCAACCGCAATAGTTCCATCTTCAAATAAAGCATTTAGTACCAGAGGATCTTGAGCTGCTGGTAATATTTGTCCTTGAATATGCATCCACCTTGATAACATGTCGATAGCATCTTGCATTGAACCATGCATTTCTTTTAAAGCGGCAATCAACAAGTTACCGATCGCATGGCCAGCTAAAAAATCATCCGTAGATTCAAAGCGATATTGAAATAAATCAATAAACTCTGGTTCACGTGCCGATAAGGCACTCATACAATTTCGAATATCTCCGGGAGGTACCACATTAATATAGTCTCTAATCACTCCACTACTTCCACCGTCATCAGCAACAGTAACAATAGCAGAAATACTTGCATTCAAATGTTTTAACCCTCGAAGTATTACCGGGAGGCCAGTCCCTCCTCCGATAACAGCCACTTTATAGCGTGGTTTGGCTTTTTCGCTCATGATCGATTGACCGATTCCTTATTTTTTAATTTATCGCGGTGCGAGACATTCACCACGTAATGATCATTTTCTAATTCTTGACCCATTCTCTTAGCTAAGGCAACTGAACGGTGTTTACCACCGGTACATCCAATAGCAATTGTCACGCTAGATTTACCTTCTTTTTTGTAACCTGGTAAACAGTATTTAATTAAATTCATAAATCGTGAATAAAATTCTTCTGTCTCCGGTTGCTTCATGACATAGTCATATACTTCCGTATCTAAGCCCGTTTTAGGTCTTAGCTCATCAACATAATGTGGATTCGGAAGGAATCGCACATCCATGACAATATCTGCATCGATGGGCACCCCAAATTTAAAGCCAAATGAGACCATTTCAATGTGGAATGGTTGATAAGTATCAGAAGCAAAGACTTCGATAATTTTCTCTCTTAATTGTCTTGGCGATAAATCTGTTGTATTAACGATCATTTGTGATCGTGCTCGAATGTCACTTAACATTTCTCGTTCTTTTTGAATTCCTGTAATGGTTCTCTCTTGTGTTGCCAAAGGATGCTTTCTGCGTGTTTCTTTATATCTAGATACTAAGGCTTGGTCATCGGCTTCTAAGAAGACAATACGTGTTGTAATGAATTGAGTGTTATCCATCTTGCCAATAACATTCTCTAATTCACTGAAGAATTCGCGTGTCCTTAAGTCAATCACAAGTGCGATTCGTGTAATTTTCCCTGATTCTTTCATTAATTCCCAAAATGTAGGAAGTAAATTTGGTGGCATGTTATCGATGCAATAATAACCTAAGTCTTCAAAACTTTGGACTGCGACAGTTTTTCCTGCCCCACTCATACCGGTAATTATTACTAATTCTAATGTATCAGACATGCATCTCGCCTCTTTCCCTTGATTTTAATATATTGTATCACAATCACATTGATTTTATTATGATTATCGTTTGAATATTCTGTTTGTCTAAATTTGCTTCCTTATATTATCAGTAATCGTCTAGTAAAAGCAATTTATTTTATTTCTTTAAATAAAAATCCAAACGATAATTAATCGAATACAAACTCCTTTCACCGCAGCATTCTAATTGAACGATATGCACAGATTGAAGCCAATATTCAGACTAATCATCATTTGGATACTCTTATTTAGACTAATTCAATTGTTACTCAGTTAATTTACGCATATCTGCTTCAATCGCTTCTGCTTTTTGATCAACCGTCTCACGATTGTCACCGCGTACTCCTAAGTATAATTTAATCTTAGGTTCTGTACCACTTGGTCTAAAAGCAACCCAGCTACCGTCTTCTAACGTATATTTTAATGCATCTGATGAAGGATAGTCTAAGCCTGCTGATTTACCGTCACCATATTGCACTGTTCCTTCTAGATAATCTGCTGCTTTATCGATAGATAAACCACCTAATTGAGACGGAGTATTTTTGCGAACTTGGCTCATAATGCTTGCCATCTTCTCTTTTCCAGATAAGCCTGGGAATGAAACTGAAATGGTCTTTTCAACGAAGTAGCCATATTTATCATAGATAGCTTCTAATGCATCACCTAAAGTACGACCAGCTTTTTTATGGAAAGCCGTTAATTCAGCTAGAATAACTAAAGCTTGGATCGCGTCTTTATCACGCACAAATGGTTGTACTAAGTAGCCAAAACTTTCTTCGAATCCCATTAAGAATGTATGTTCATTTGTTTCTTCATACTCCTTAATCTTCTCAGCAATAAATTTGAATCCAGTCAATACTTCGACCATTTCTAAACCATAGCTTTCAATAATCGCATCGGCTAAATCAGTTGATACGATTGATTTTACAGCAACACCATTGTCAGGTAATTCTCCTTTTTCGCGGCGGGCATTCAGAATATAATCTAACATGATGGATGCAATTTGATTCCCTGAAAGTAATTGGTATGAGCCGTCTGCGACACGAATCATTGCGCCTAAACGGTCAGCATCCGGGTCAGTTGCTAATAAGATATCAGCATCAACTGAACGGCCTAATTCTTCTGCTTGAACGAAAGCATCTGCGGACTCTGGATTAGGTGACTTAACTGTTGGAAAGTTTCCATCAGAATCTGCTTGTGATTTAACAACTTGAATGTTATCAAAGCCGATTTGCTCTAATGCTTTTAGACCAATCATTAAACCTGTTCCGTGTAATGGTGTGAAGACGATATTGACTTCATCTTTCATTGATTGCACTAAGTCTAAATCAACTGTGACAGCCTTCATCTCTTCTAAGTAAGCATTATCTACTCGTTCACCGATAATTTCAATGGTTCCTGATCCTAGCAAGTCTGTCTTATCTCCGACAGCTACTTCAAGTGGATTATTAATTGCGCGAACATATTCTGTTAATTTATCTGCTGCTTCTGGTGGCATTTGCCCACCATCTTCGCCGTAAACTTTGTATCCATTGTATTCGGCTGGATTGTGGCTCGCAGTAATCATAATACCAGCATATGTGTTTAAATGACGCACTGCAAATGAAAGGACAGGTGTTGGTCTTAAACTTTCATAAACGTAACTCTTGATGTCATGTTTTCCTAACACCATCGCTGCTTCCATAGCAAATTCAGGTGAGAAATGACGTGAATCGTAAGCAATCGCTACCCCGCGTTTTTTAGCATCTTCCCCGGCGTCTTCGATTAACTTCGCTAAGCCTTCTGTCGCTTGGCGAACAGTATAGATATTCATGCGATTTGTACCTGGTCCTAATACTCCACGCATCCCTGCAGTACCAAAACTTAAGTTCGCTCCGAAGGCATCTTCGCTTTCTTCGCGTGATAATTGATTCAGCTCTTCACTTAAATGTGTATCAAGTGACTTATGATTTTTCCATAGTTGATATATTTCTTCCCAAGACATAATTATCCCACCTTTTCTAATGTTATTTTTATTATAACATCATTTTATAATACAACAAAGGTTAACCTTTTCTGAATTAAAGCCTTTTCACAGTTCCCAAATTTTATTTATCGTTTTAGGCAATATATTACTTTAATCCGCGATATCTTTTATTATCTTTATCACTTTTCTTAGTAAATATTCCATAAATTTTTACATAAAAAATGACCAACTAAATTAGAGGTTAGTCTAATCCGTTGGTCATGCTTTATAAATTAGTTTACTTGGTTAATTGGATCTTTCAAGCTTTGAACATAGTCAAACGCGCCTTGTCCAGCAATACTACCGTCTCCGGCAGCTGTAACAATTTGGCGTAGGTGTTTTTGACGGATATCTCCAACTGCAAATAAACCTGGAACAGTTGTTTCCATGCGCTCATTGGTAATGATCCAGCCTTCTTCATCTGTGACACCTAAATTCTCAACAATATATGAGTTTGGTATTAGACCAATGTAGACAAATACACCATTCGTTTCAAAGTCTTCTACTTTGTTCGTTTTTACATTACGAATTGTGACTGAATTAACGCCATTTTCACCATTAATCTCTTCAACGACACTATCCCAAATAAAGTCAACTTTAGGGTTATTAAAGGCACGGTCTTGAAGTATTTGTTGCGCTCTTAATTGATCGCGTCGGTGTATGATTGTTACTTTATCAGCGAACTGCGTTAAGTAATTTCCTTCTTCAACAGCTGAATCTCCTCCACCAACAACAACTAAGTTACGGTCACGGAAGAAGAAACCATCACATACTGCACAGTATGACACACCTGAACCGCTTAAACGGTCTTCACCTGGAACACCTAACTCACGGTGATGGGCACCTGTTGCAATAACAACTGCGGGTGCGATATAAATTTTGTCAGCGGTATGAACATATTTCGTGGTTCCTGACACTTCAATATGAGTCACATCACCGTATAAGTGCTCTGCACCGAATTCCATCGAACTATCAAAGAATTTCCCTGCTAATTCAGGTCCACCAATTTTAGTATAGCCTGGATAGTTTTCGACATCTGCCGTATTAATTAATTCTCCACCAGGTGCACCTTTTTCAATTATAATTGTTTTTAAATTTGCGCGCGATGCATATAAGGCAGCGGTCATTCCACCTGGGCCTGCTCCGATTATAATTACATCTGCTTCAACACGTTCTTTTGTTATCTCTACCACTCGCTCTAACCTCCTAGGTTCGTCTGTTTAGTATTGTATATCATAGAGCTTTGATTGTTCTTAATCAATCTATTTGCTTAATACTATTTATTATATCTTATTTGTCAAGCGACTCTTCTTGTTTACCTTCACGTAACATCAATGATTCAATCGCATCTTCAACAGATATTTTCTTATCTGTGTATAGAGCCAAATAAAGCATATCCGTAATCGGCATGTCAATGCCATATTCTTTTGCTAATTCATAGGCCACTTTTACAGTTAATATCCCTTCAACTACCATGAACATCTTCTCGCTCACTTCTGCTCTCGAATAGCCTTTAGCAATCAAGGTTCCAGCTTGGAAGTTACGGGAATGTGGGCTTGTACAAGTTACAATTAAATCTCCTACTCCACTTAAGCCAATAAAGGTTAATGGATCTGCTCCTCGAGCAGTACCAAGTCTTGATATTTCAGCTAAACCTCTAGTAATCAAGGCTGCTTTTGCATTATCACCATAACCTAAACCAGATATAATTCCTGCGCCAACGGCAATAATATTTTTTAATGCGCCACCTAATTCAACCCCGATGACATCTGTATTGGTATACACTCTGAAATATCGATTCATAAATGCTTGTTGCACTGCTTGAGCAGCTTCAAGATTATCACTTGCCGCTGTTAAAGTTGTCACATCCTGGCGAGCAACCTCTTCAGCATGACTTGGTCCTGATAAGACAACGACATCTTGATAATTATCTTTATTTAGTACTTCTGTTAATACTTCGCTGATTCTTAGTTGCGTATTCATTTCCAAACCTTTCGAAGCATGCACAATCACTGGTGCTTGCGCTTGATCTTCAAGTAATGGATTTAATTCTTGTGCCATTTGTCTCATGGCATTGGTTGGGACAACTAATATAATCATTGATGCATTAGAGACAGCTTCAGATAAAGAAGTCGTTGCTTTAATTTCTTTCGGTAAAGATACATTGGGTAAATACTTTTCATTTGTATGTGTTTGATTTATCTCATCGATAATCGTTTGCTTTCTACCCCAAAGAACTGTGTCATGTTTGTTCTCACTTAATACTTTGGCTAAAGCACTTCCCCATGAACCTGAACCAATAATAGCAATCTTCATTATTCATCCTCATTTCTAACAACCCTTGATCGGTCATCTGTGTAGTAAGGCACCAGGTCTTTCCCTTTTAGACGAATCCAAAGTACAAGACCAATACCAATAACTACTAGAATAAGCGACAAGATTTGAGAAACTCGTAATGGACCGATATATAAACTATCTGTTCTTAGGCCTTCAATCCAAAAGCGTCCAATACCATACCAAATCATATAGAATGCAACGAGTTCACCACGTTTGAAGAAATCTTTACGGGGTCTTAGTAGGAGTAAGGCAATTAGACCGACTAAATTCCATAAAGACTCATATAAAAACGTCGGGTGATAATAAGTCCCATTAATATTCATTTGTTCAATAATAAAATTAGGCAGAGCTAAGTTTTCTAGAAAAGCTTTTGATACCGGCCCCCCGTGGGCTTCTTGGTTCATAAAGTTACCCCAACGCCCAATCAGTTGACCAGCAAAAAGTGCGGGTATCGCAATATCGAAGACATTAATGACACTGAGTTTGTATCTTTGACACAGTACATAAATTGTTATCGCACCACCGATAACACCACCGTAGATGGCCATTCCACCTTCCCAAACTCGGAATATACTTAATGGATCAGACAGATATGAGTTTGAAGAGAATATGACATAATAGATTCTAGCCCCTACTAAACCAAAAATCACTGTCCAAAAGAGCAAATCAAAAGACGTATCTGAATCAATTCCCTTACGGCTTGCTTCACGCGTAAATAAAATGTATCCGACTAAAATAGCCAACCCAATTATAATTCCATACCAACGGACCGGCCAGCCAAATAATTCAAAGGCAATCGGATCAATCGCTAAAAAATTCAATCCCATTCTATTGTTCCCCCACGGTTCTCTTGGATTAAATCACGTAATTTACTATTAAACGTTACTTTCGCATCATAACCCATTTGAGTCGCACGGAAATTCATTGCCGCAGATTCAACAATCGCAGCTAAGTTTCGCCCAGTTTTAACTGGGATACGAATCGAAGGCACTTGAACTTCGAATATTTGCTCATACTCTTTATCATAACCAAGGCGGTCATATTGTGTGTTTCCGTCATCCAATACTAAGTTGATAATGAGCTCTAATCGTTTACTACGACGAATCGCAGATACACCGTACAAGCTCATAATATCAATAATACCTAAGCCACGAATTTCAATCATGTTTTGTAGGATTTCTGGGGCTTCACCGTTTAAAGTCAATTCATCAATTTGATACAGCTCTACACGGTCATCCGCAATAAGTCGATGCCCTCGTTGAATCAGCTCTAAACCAATCTCAGACTTACCAATACCACTGGATCCAACTAACAATACCCCCATACCAAAGACTTCCAAAAAGACACCATGCTTTGAAAGTCTTTCAGCGAGTTTTCTCTCGAGATAATTCGTAATATTTGCTAACACCCGACTTGTTTTGGATCTAGCTGATAAGATAGGAATACCTAAAGAGTCCGCAACTGGGATTAATTCTTCAGGTATATCAATCTCACGTGATACGACAATCGCTGGCGTCTCATCCGTACACATTAATGAGAAGATATTTGATCTTTCTTCGGATGTCTTTTCACTTAAAAACGACATCTCAGTGCGTCCAATTAATTGGATACGTTCATGTGGATAATATTCTTTGTAACCTGTTAAAATAAGCCCAGGTCTTGAAACTTCACTTGAATAAATTTTGTTTGTTTTATACTCTTCACCATATATTAAATTGATATCTAACGTGTCTACTAACTCTTGTACAGTTACTGCATTAGTCATGACGTATATTCCTCCTGTGAATGATCTTATTTACTTCTAAATGTTATCACACAACTGCCCAACAATCACGAACCAAATATTAAATCATAACTTATATAGTAAAAAAATCTACACCTGCTTAATACAAGCAAGTGTAGACTTAGTTCAATTTATTTAATTTCGTTTAATTAGAAGTCATCCCAATTATCATTATCTTCGGGTGTTACATCTTTAGGTTTATTATTCGAAGAAGGTCTATCTGAACCGAATGGATTCGATTTTCTACTTTGACCACCATTAACTTGATAGTCATAAGGTAAGAGTAGCCCTAAAAGAATATATAACCAAAATCCTGATGACCCTACCCAAAGCAGGATAAAGAAGATTACTCGAACAATTGTCGGGTCAATATTGAAATATTCAGCTAATCCCCCACACACACCCATAATATGTTTATCTGTTGATGACTTAAATAATTTTTCACTTTGATTTGACATTTTATATCCCTCCATAATTTTTAATGTCTTGTTATGTTTATTATAACTCTTTTTTACTATCTTTTAAAAATATATCGCCAGAAGTTGTTGTGATGTTAACCATTGCATTATCTGTATCACCTGATACAATTCGATGGTAATGTGCTTTTTGTTTAGTTGGATGCTCGTCAATACTTTCAAGATTTGATAAGCGGTTTTTCACTTCACCGTGGGTAGTCTTACTGTCAATGGTTAAATTCATTTGACTTGGCAGCGATAACTTAACATCCCCACTCACTGTCTTGATTTTAACATTCGCATCATTCGTATCTTTTTTCGTTAGATAAAAGTCACTGTTTAAAGTGTCTGCTGATAAGTTTCGGATGTAACCATTCACTCGAACATCCCCATTTAAGTCACTCATCACTAGTGTATCAATCGGTGAGTTTTGAATATTAATATCACCGTTTAATAATTCTAATGATACTTCATTTGCTGTAACTTTATTTAAGATCACATCTCCATTTTTGTTTTTAACTACAATTTCTTTACTAGTTAAACCATCTAAATCGATTTCGCCGTTCAGCAATTGAATTTGGAATCGATCAACATCTCCTTGAGGGACTTTGATTGTACCGTCAACTGAGAATTTCGGTGATGTCACTTTCAATACAAAGCGGTTATCAATGATACCGATCGTATTTACTTCTTCAAAGTGCTCTTTAGACGTTTCTTCATGGCTACCATGGAATCGTACTTGTGCATCAACGACAATATTGTCACCGTCATGGCTCACTACTTCAACAGAACCATTATATAATTCAATCTCAAAGCGATTTACTCCTTCAACGGGATACGTAAATTCATAATCTTGTGAACTTGTCTTGATCCATGGTACTTGGAAAGAAACATTAACATCTTTTAAGTTAAAGTTCTCTAAAAATGATTTAGATTGTTCTGTGACGAATGAACCCCATTTTTTACCTTCACGGGATGCTTCTTTTCCAAAGTGTGTGGCTGCTTCAGCAAATTTCTCTGAACGGTTATTGAAGAATTCTTTGAAATCTTGCTTGTTAGATTCTTTACTCCAGCCTAAGGCCTCTTTTTCTCTTTGTAATTCAGTAAATTCACTTTGTAAAATATCTAATTCAGCTTGAATGTGATCTCTTTTTTCAATAGTATTTGCTTTTTGTTCAATCATTTCAAGGGTTAAATCATCTAATTCTTCAAATATCTCAATCTCACGTATGCGTTGTTTGCAGATTACTAATTTTTCATTCTCTTTAGCTATCTTTTCGTTCAATGCTTGAATTTCAGTGTTAATTTCTGCTAAACGTGCTTGATTATTCTTAACTTTCTCAGTATCTTCAGTTTCTTCAAACTCAGACCATTCTTCAGAGTCGGCCTTTTTCTCAGTGCTATCCTTAAAGTAGTCACCCATACATTTAGCAAAGTCTTTTCCTTGATTAAAGACTTCTTCAAATGTCTGATTAATACTTGCTTCTGTCTCTTTCTCAGTGTCGTCTGGTGTTTGAGTCGTTTTTTCATCTGTTGTTGTCGTTGATTCTGATAAAGTATCATTATTTGATGCCGCTTCTAATAAATCAAGTGCTTCTTCCATAGAAATAACATTTTGTTTTACTAGCTCAATTATACGCTCTTTTTCATTCATATCAGTTTACCTCCAATGATTTTTATCTCCTGCTTCTCTACACTTATTATTATGTCATCGATTGTCAAGGACTTCATAGGTCTAGAGCCCTATTTTTACTTAGTTGTAAGTCAATGTATATCCAAATTTGTTAACGGACATATCTTTTGCTTTCGTTCTATCTATATTATGCATGCAAATGGATCTAAATTCATTGGACTATAGACCCATATTTTGAATAAAATAAAAAAGCTAACGGATTTCCCGCTAGCTTTAGTAAATATATTTAGTTAATGATGCCAAATACGAGTGCTGCTAATGCTGCTCCAACAATCGGCGCCAATACTGGTATCCAAGAGTAACCCCAGTCAGAGTCTCTCTTTTGTTTAATTGGTAAGATCGCGTGAGCAATACGTGGACCTAAGTCACGTGCAGGATTAATTGCATAACCCGTTGTTCCTCCTAAAGATAAACCAATTCCGATAATTAAGATACCGACACAAATTGTTGATAAACCTGGGGCAATATCGTATTTCGAAAAGCTTAAGATACCAAACATTAATACAAATGTCCCTAATAATTCCCCAATAAAGTTTGAAACTGTATTGTAAATTTCTGGTCCTGTAGAAAACGTTCCTAAGATGGCTGATGAATCTTCAGTCACATCAAAATGTGGTTTGTATTGTACCCAGACTAAGACAGCTCCTAAAAATGCCCCAAGCATTTGTGCGATTGTATAAGGTATGACTGAACTCCAAGGTGTACTTCCTTCAATAGCGAAAGCGATCGTTACCGCTGGATTTAAATGCGCAGGACTCATATAACCTGAAGCTAAAGCTCCTAATGTTACTGCAATCCCCCAACCAATCGTAATTGATAACCAACCCGCACCATTACTTTTTGTTCCTTTAAGTAAATTCCCAGCAACAATCCCGTCTCCTAATAAGACTAAGATTAACGTTCCTATAAATTCTCCAACTAGCTCTGTTCCCATTTTTTCCCCTTTTACATATTAAATTTTTATTATTTTGCGTTGTTTTTTAATTCTTTTAAATCATTTTCAGCTAATACAGCAGCTAACTCATCTAAGTGTGCTTGTTTTTCTTCTTCAGACCATTCAAAGTATCTTGCCATTTCATTCGTAATTGGAAGTGTTAAATCATCCAGAGTTTCACGCATGAATAGTAAGTGATTTGTTCTTCTTAAGAAATAATCTACAGGAGTTAAAGCCATCTCTTCTCTCATTGTATAATGCAATACCAGTGTATCGCGTAAACTTAAGCCTTCAGCCGCTTCAAGGGTTGTAACTAAGTTGAATACACGTGGTGCATTTGAGCCAAAGACTCTAGCGATATAACTTGCGTCTGCTTTGTCTAAACCACGTTTCACACCTAATTGAGCAAAAGTTTCTAATTCTGAATCCACATTTGCTGGATTTAATTCTCCACCAGAGACTGGATAAGTTTTTGAATTAACTAAAGTAAATTGCTTTTGATATTGTGTTGAAAGAATCTCAATAATTGCTTTCATTGCTCCTTCAGCCATCTTACGGTAATCCGTAATTTTTCCTCCAGCTAGTGTAATTAAGCCGTTATCATCAATATCTAAAGAACTTCCACGAGATACCGCTGAAGGGTCGTTAGCTTTCTCAGACGTACTTGTTTCAATTTGTCCGATAGCTTCTTCAACGTCTTCACGCGTTGTTTCTTTATTTAAGTAAGCACCTACAGTTGAAATTAAATGATCAAAACTCTCATCCGAGATTGAACCATTATTCCCACCATTATAATCGGATGCTTTATTACCTGAAATTAACGGACGTAACCCTGCCCAGCTACTCTCAACATCATGAATTGAAATATTCGCTTCGGGGAAACGATTATTCACAATGCCTAATAAGTAATCAACATCTTCTTGAGTCACTGTTGGATGAGCTAAATCACCTGTGTAATCTGTATCGGTCGTTCCAAAGTATGTTTTATTCTCTCTTGGAATGACAAAGACCATACGCCCATCACCTAAGCCAGTATCAAAGTATGTTGGTTGAGGTACTTTAATCTTGCTATTATCTACGACTAAATGAACTCCTTTAGTTGGACGCATTTGTTGGATTTGGTCATCTTCTTTATTTAAATTACGTACTAAATCACTCCAAGGCCCACTTGTGTTAATTACCGTACGTGCTTTAATTTCAAATGTTTCGCCTGATAACATATCTTTAGCAACCACACCATTAATTTGTCCTTCTTCATTGAATAAAAACGACTCAGCTTTCACACGACTAGCAATGAGTGCGCCATCTTGGTTTGCGCGCTTGATATTCTCAATGACTAAACGCGCATCATTATTGTTGTAATCTAAGTATTGCCCACCACCAACTAAGCCTTCTGCCTTAATTTGAGGTTCACGTTCCAATACTTCTTCTTTCGTTAAAGTTTTATTTGCCAAAGGTGAATTGCTAACGCCGGCTAATAAATCATATAAATCCATGGCTACTTTCAAACGGAACATATTAAATGTCGCATTTGGCTCATCATAAACCGGTAATAACATTGGATCTGCTTTAGGAATATGAGGCGCGATTTGTTGTACAACTGCACGTTCTTGGACAGTATCTGAAACAACTTCAACATCAAATTGTTTCAGATAACGAATGCCTCCATGAACGAGTTTCGTTGAACGACTACTTGTTCCTTCAGCGAAATCCTGCATCTCTATTAGACCTGTTTCTAACCCACTGGCAGCAGCTTGAATCGCCACTCCTGCTCCAGTGATTCCTCCACCGATAATTAATAAATCAAGGGTACGGTCTTGTAACTTCTCAATCGCTCTTTGGCGTGTATCTTTAGAAAATTTCATGATTATTCCTCTCCTTCTTCCATCTCAACTTCATCTTGTGCAAAGACACGTGTCGCATGAACTGCTTTTTTCCAACCTTTGTATAATTGTTCTTTACGTGCATTATTCATTGATGGTGTAAATGTTTCGGCTGTTTCGTTCAATTTCTTAATTTCATCTAAATCTTTCCAGTATCCTACGGCTAAACCAGCTAAGAAGGCAGCACCTAGAGCAGTTGTCTCTAAGTTTTTAGCGCGAGCAATTTCTGTTCCGATAATATCTGATTGGAACTGCATTAAGTAATTATTCATTGCAGCCCCACCATCTACTTTTAATAAAGGTATTTTAATCCCTGTATCCATTTGCATGGTGTCAATAACGTCTCTCACTTGATACGCGATGGACTGTAGTGTTGCTTTAATAAAGTCTTCCTTCGTTGTCCCGCGTGTTAATCCAAAGACAGATCCGGTCGCATCTGAATCCCAGTAAGGCGCACCTAAACCTGTAAAGGCAGGAACAACATATACTTCATCATTATTGCTTGAGTTTCTTGCATAATCTTCAGACTCAACTGAATCGCTAAACATACGCATTCCGTCACGTAACCATTGAATGGCACTTCCGGCAATAAAGATTGACCCTTCAAGAGCATAATAGATTTTTCCGTTAATTCCATAACCAATTGTCGTTAATAAATTATTCTTAGATAATTCAAAATCCTCTCCAGTATTCATAATAATAAATGAACCTGTTCCATACGTGTTTTTGACCATTCCTGGTTCAAAAGCTAATTGACCAAATAAGGCTGCTTGTTGGTCCCCAGCCATACCACTAATAGGCACTTCTCCACCATAGAAGTGGAACGGTTTCGTTGTCCCGTATACTTCCGAGTTAGATTTCACTTCTGGTAGTAAGCTACGAGGAATATTTAACAACTCTAAAATCTCGTCATCCCACTCTAAATCCTTAATGTTATAAAGCATCGTTCTAGAAGCATTAGAGTAATCAGTGACGTGAGTCGCTCCATCTGTTAATTTCCAAACTAACCATGTATCAATTGTCCCGAATAATAATTCACCTCGCTCAGCCCGTTCTTGAGCGCCCTCAACATTATCTAAGATCCAACGAATTTTTGTCGCTGAGAAATACGCATCTACGATCAAACCTGTCTTTTGGTGAATCATATCTGCATGACCGTCTTGTTTCAATTGTTCAGCGATATCCGCTGTTTGTCTAGATTGCCAAACAATCGCGTTATAAATAGGTAATCCTGTCTTTTTATCCCAAATAACAGTCGTCTCACGTTGATTCGTAATTCCGATTGCACTAATATCTGATGGTTTAATACCGCTTTCAATAAATGCCCCCGCAATGACTGATTGAACTGAGTTCCAAATCTCATTCGCATTATGTTCAACCCAACCTGCTTTAGGAAATATTTGAGTAAACTCTTTTTGATAACTCGCTACTTTTCCGCCCTGTTTGTTAATTATCAGCGCTCGTGAACTCGTCGTACCTTGATCAATCGACAAAATATACTTTTCTTCCATCTTAATCCCCCTATTAATCTGTAAGCAATTATTATTTATGTTTAGAAATCGCTTTCTTTGTGATTATATTGTATCTCTTAAAGTTAATTTGTAACTATCGCGTTTTTTAGAATTATTTAAAAAAATGAGAGCGCTGTCCAAAAAAGATGAAACACTGGCTTCAAGAATTAAAGTCAGTGTTTCAAATAATAATTAATTTTCGCTATTAAATAATCTTTGAATGATGATTTCTAATTGTCTCATATCAAAGTGATTTGGCAAGCCTTTGAGGTAATAGTAGGGAACCGGATAATCTCTGTCATAAGCATTAGAGACAATTAAATTAAAGTATTTTCTTTTGTCATATATTTCCACACTTACTAAACGATTGACCTCAAGCCTTTGACGCATGACTGATAGTATCGGTAATTTTTCTGTTTCATCACCAATAAGGTCTAGCCCGATACTTATTGTCATAGGCATCTGGTAAACAACATAAGACAGCACTTCTGTTAAGGTCCATTCTGCCTCCTTATAAGCATCACCTAATTCTTTTTGGTCGTAGTGATAGATATTTGTGATGACATCCTCAAGTAAGGGGATCGCTAGGTCTTCATTTTCTAGATTCATGCCATGTTTAATGAGTGATCGATCTAACTCATAATCAATGCTACGTTCAATAATTGCACCTTTAAAGAAGTATAATCTCCCAAGTATTTGGTTTAATGAATACATTCCTTGTTCATTTAGATTTTCTTGGCTTGAAACCGTTGAGCGAATATATTGCAAGCCCGTTGTTGTCGCCTCACTAACTGGCCCACCGTAACCTAAACTTCTTTCCATGACAAATGCAGGTAGAATAGACATTGTTGTCATAAACATAAACTGACACATAGCCTCTTCCTCTTCACTTTCTAGGGCATAGCGACTTAAAAATACTAGCGTGTTCTGTCGAATTTGTTGATAGAAACGATGTGAATAATAAGGTTTCATCAACTCTTTTAAAGCGCTAAAATCCTTATATTTAACGCCCATTCTTTGACGCGTTATCATGAGCCATAAACCTATTTCTGCTTCTCTATCCACAAAAGTATCCTGCCCCCAAAGCTGTTGAAAAGAACGAATCACTTGTTGACTTTCTTTTGATTGTGCTAATTTACTTAATCGTTTTTTAGGTTCGACTAGAGTATATAAACGAAAGTAAAAATAGCGAATCTGATGTTCAGGCCCCCTAATACGCCCACTTCGAACGGCTAAATAAAATTCTTCTAGTAATACATTCAAAGAAACTAATTGACGGTGAAACGTCGCTTCACTAATGAGTAATTCTTGTGATAGCTTTTGAACCGTATACTCTTCGACTTTAAATAAATAGTCCAGAATCTGATATTTTAAAGAATAAGGTAAGAATAGTTGCACGATATCTTGCTTTGTAACATGTGGTCCCAAGTTTAATCCTAGGCGGTCATTGATGAGCTGAATACATAATGGAAAACCTTGTGAATCGGCTAATTCATTCAAATCTTCGACGTATTTTAATAAAGTCACTTTCGACAAGGCTGTTTGCGCCATTGCCTCTTTAATTTCGAGATCCGTCGAATGATTAATTAATGTAGATAATAGAACCCATAGGCCACGCTCACGTTTCTCAAATAAATCTTCAATTACCATCTAAAAACACCTCACTCATACGCTTTTGATAGCTCTTTAAGGCACAAGCATAAATACACTCACTCATTGAAAATTCTCCTCTATAAAAAAGTCGATCTTGAAAAGCCAGTGCTTCATCTGTCATTTGTGCATTTATCGAAATCGCGAGTAAATCAGCCAGAGTTAAAATATCACTTTGTGAATAAACTTGCGCTCCAATCAACTGTCCTGTTTCTTTCTTTGTGATGAGTTTAACCGTTATCTGAGATGGATTTTCTTTTGATAATTCTTTCTCAAGCATCGTTGTTTCAATTGGATAAAACAATGCAGCTTCTTGCTCTGTTAAGCCCACACTGACCATGTATAAGCCGAATAATTGACTTCCGGTCACTCGTAAAGATTGGGGCACGGTGCTTGTTTTTTGATAGAGATTCATCGCCGCAATTTTCCCGCTAAGATAGGCATGGTTCACTAATGGTAAATAATAATCTGTCTCTGTATAAGCATAAGGCGCTCGAATTAAATCCCCCACTGCAAACACATCAGCCATACTCGTCTGTAAATATTCATCCACTTCGATTGTTTTATCTAAATGGCAATGAACTTGATCTTCAATTAACTTTGTATTGGGACGGAAATTCACAGCGAGCATCACATGGTCTGTCAGTATTTCAATATCTTGTGATAATATAACGTTTAATTCTGTATCCTGTGAGTGAATGCTTTCGACATAATGTCCTTTAATCACGTTGATGCCACTTTCTTGTATTTTTTCCTCTAATAATTGAGTCATATCTGAGTCGAAATATTTGAAAGCCAGTTGATCAGAAGCTTCAACTATGGTCACATTTTTAGCAACTTGCTTGAAAGCATCCGCTGCTTCAAGACCAATTTGCCCTCCACCAGCAATGAGAATCCGTTCTGCCCCTTCAATTTCCTGTAAGGCCTTCTTACTCGCTTCTAACGTTTTCGTCGTTAACACTTGAGGATGATTTGAACCCAAAATACGTTCTGAAATTGGACTTGAGCCCATAGCCAAAATCAGCTTGTCATAGCGATAACTTTCATGTGTATTTTCATCTTCTACTAAGAGTGATTTATTTGCCAAATCAATATCTAATACTTCATTGTTTAGTAATAACTCAACCCCACTAGCTTCTAATTGTTCTTCGTTAATAAATGTTTTATCACTTAAATGTTTTAATTCTTCTTTTAACAATAAATTTAAACTACTGGGGATATGTCCAATATTTCCTTCTTTCTCAATGATGAGTACTCGTTTATTGGGATATAATTGCCTAGCTGTCAAGGCAGACGATACTCCAGCAAAGGATGAGCCAACGATAATTATTTCTGCATGATTCAAAGCTTACCACTCCCTTTTATATGTGTAACGTTTCCAATTTCGTTCTATCTTTTATAGTATAACAAAGCGAATTCCTCGAGTCACTTGTTCAAAGAAGATTAAGTGAATTCAGCTAGTCATAAAAATGGGAGGCTTCTAAAAGTTCGAATCTCCGCATAAAAAAGCCCAACCTAGTGGTAGTGCCACCACTAGGTTGGGTTCTTGATATGAGGACATTGTTGAACGCCTCAATCATTTCGATTATTTATCTTTATCCATGACGTATTTTAAATATTGTCCTGTAAAGCTGCCTTCAACTTCAGCCACTTCTTCAGGAGTTCCGGTAGCGATGACTTCTCCACCACGGATCCCCCCTTCAGGACCCATATCGATAATGTAGTCAGCTGTCTTAATAACATCTAAGTTATGCTCAATCACAACGACGGTATTACCTGCATCTACTAAGCGATTCAATACTGTAAGTAATTTCTTAATATCATGTGCGTGTAAACCAGTCGTTGGCTCATCTAAGATATAGAATGTATCTCCTGTTGAAACACGTTGTAGTTCAGAGGCAAGCTTCATTCTTTGTGCTTCACCACCAGATAAAGTTGTCGCTGATTGTCCCAATCGCACGTAACCTAAACCAACATCGACTAAGGTTTGGATTTTGCGTTTGATTTTCGGAATCGCATCAAAGTATACTAAAGCTTTATCAATCGTCATATCTAACACATCTGAAATTGATTTCCCTTTATATTTGATTTCAAGTGTTTCTGAATTATAGCGCGTTCCATGACAAACTTCACATGGAACATACACATCTGGAAGGAAATGCATCTCGATTTGCTTAATTCCGCCACCTTTACATGCTTCACATCGTCCGCCCTTAACGTTAAAACTAAAACGGCCTTTATCATATCCACGTATCTTCGCTTCATTTGTTTGAGCAAATAACCCGCGAATGTCATCGAATACACTAGTATATGTTGCAGGGTTACTTCTTGGTGTACGTCCAATTGGACTTTGATCAATATCAATGACTTTTTCAAGCCCTTCAAAGCCCTCTATGGATTCGAATTTACCTGGTCGTTCTTTTGTACTTGTTAAGCGTTTTGCTAATGCAATTTTTAAAATGCTGTTCACTAAACTACTTTTACCTGAACCAGACACTCCAGTAACACAAGTGAATCGCCCGATTGGGAAAGACGCTTCAACATTTTGCAGATTATTTTCTTCTGCTCCTTTGACTGTTACCCAACCTTTATCTTCATTGCGTCGAGTTTTAGGCACTTCAATTTTTTCTTTTCCAGATAGGTATTTACCTGTTAGAGAATTCTCATCAGCTTGAACTTCTTCAGGCGTTCCAATAGAAACAATTTCTCCGCCTAATTCACCGGCACCTGGCCCAATATCAATTAAGTAATCTGCAGCCATCATTGTTTCTTCATCATGTTCAACAACAACGAGCGTATTACCTAAATCACGCATTCTTTGTAATGATTGAATTAAACGAGCATTATCTCTCTGATGTAAACCAATTGAAGGTTCATCCAGGATATATAATACCCCACTTAAGTTCGAACCAATTTGTGTCGCTAGACGGATCCGTTGCGACTCTCCACCTGAGAGTGAACCTGCTACTCGACTCATTGTTAAATAATCCAGTCCCACTTCATTTAAGAAAGTCAATCGATCATCGATTTCCTTAATGATTGGATCGGCAATCATCGTATCAGTCACTGAGAAGTCAATAGTTTCAAAGTGTTTTTTAGCATCACCAATTGACATTGCTGTTACTTCGGCGATGTTTTTGTCTGATACACGAACGGATAAGGCTTCTTCATTTAAGCGAGTACCTTTACATGTTGGACACGTTAATTCATGCATATATTCTCGCATAACATCACGCGTGTAGTCAGAATTTGTGTCATTATAACGTCTTTGAACATTATTAAAGACACCTTCAAACGTATTCTCCGTCGTCTTCGTTTCGCCTCGCATTGTTTTGAATGTGAACGAAAAAGTTGCGTCCGGATCTCCGTATTTTAACACTTCTTGTTGTTCACTGGTTAAACCTTTATATGGAACATCCGTTGGAATATTATTTTGTTTTGAAAATTGATCGATCATTGATGGATAATAATTTGAACTAATTGGATTCCAAGGTGCAAAAACACCTTCTTCGATGCTTAAGCTATCATCCGGAATAATCAATTCTTCATCGACTGTTAAACGTGAGCCTAAACCATCACAACTTGGACAAGCACCAAATGGTGCGTTGAAAGAAAAAAGTCTAGGTTCTAATTCATCGATGGAGAAATCACAAAACGGACAAGCAAAATGTTCATTAAAGTACATTTCTTCTTCCCCGATAACATCAATAACCATGTAACCTTCAGAGAATAAAAGTGCTTGTTCAACTGAATCAAATAAACGTGATCTCACGCCATCTTTAATAGCTATACGGTCAACAACCACTTCAATCGTATGTTTTTTATTCTTTTCTAATTCGGGAACCTCTGATACATCATAGATTTCCCCATCAACACGCACACGGATATAGCCATCCTTGCTTATTCTTTCTAATAATTTCTTGTGTTGTCCCCGTTTGTCACGCACAGCAGGTGATAGAATTTGGATACGTGTTCTGTCTGGTAATTCTAAGATTCGATCTACCATTTGCTCTAGGCTTTGTCGTTCGATTGGAATATCGTGATTTGGACAATAAGGTGTCCCCACTCGAGCATATAGAAGTCTTAAGTAGTCGTTAATTTCTGTTGCTGTTCCGACAGTAGAACGTGGATTTTGACTGGTTGTTTTTTGGTCAATTGAGATTGCTGGGCTCAAACCTTCAATAGAATCTACATCTGGTTTATCCATTTGTCCTAAAAACTGTCTAGCATATGCAGATAAACTTTCTACATATCGTCTTTGTCCTTCGGCATATAAGGTATCAAAAGCTAACGAGCTTTTTCCTGAACCAGATAAACCAGTCATAACCACTAATTTATCTCTAGGAATTTCTACATCGAGATTCTTTAAGTTATGTGTTCTTGCGCCTTTTACGATTATATTTTTTTGAGCCATATATAACTTTCTCTCCTCAATAATGTTGTATTTACCTTTTGTAAGTATAACACAAAACTCAAACATTTGTTCGTAAAAAGATTGCAAATAGAAATCGAGTAGGAGACTAGCCATTATTTGACTAGTCGACCTCTCACACCACCGTGCGTACGGTTCCGTACACGGCGGTTCAATACCTTGCGTAAGCAGACTCTACCAATTCGCTTAGTGGAACTAAGC
>NZ_JBGQRB010000026.1:0-31402 GCF_045528645.1 Ruoffia sp. FAM 20857 | reverse complement strand
TACCATTGTGGGTGTTCACCACAAGAGTGCTGTTATCACGCTAGTAGAGCGTCTTTCCAAAATCATCATCACTTTGAAACCGGATGGCCGCAAAGCCAGTGACATTGAACAGAGGATGAACCAATGGTTGGAATCGATTCCTCGACATTTCTTTAAGTCGATGACGTTTGATTGTGGTAAGGAATTTTCCAATTGGAAAGCATTAAGTAATCAACATGACATTGATATTTATTTTGCCGATCCAGGAACGCCCTCACAGCGAGCTTTGAATGAGAATTCCAATGGTTTATTACGCAGAGACGGACTGCCAAAAGGAATGGACTTTAATCAAGTAGACCAAAGCTTTGTGTCATCGATTGCACACAAACGGAACACGATTCCACGGAAATCCTTACACTACCGAACACCGTTGGAAGTATTTTTGAGTTACTTAGATGAAGCAGTTTTGTCTAGCTTAATTTGACAAATCAAAATGGAATATAATACGAGAAAAATTTTTTAAGCATTGTATAACTCCTCTGACATAAAATCTTAACCCATTCTACCTGAATTCAATTGGCTTTTCAAAGTTAAAAAATTAAAAAGCATGGCTCTGAATTAATTCAAAGACCATGCATTAATATTTAAACTTTCTTATCTTTAGCTTACTTTTTCTTTCTTGATGAAACCACTAACCAAATCCCAGCAACAACTGCAATTGCTGCAATTAAGATAAATATCCAACTATTAGACTCACCTGTGTTAGGTAAAGTTGACATTGCTTGGACTTTAGTAGGAACAAAAAGTAATATAGTTAATATTAAGCTAAATAAAGTTTCTTTTTTCATAAATTTACCCCTCATCTTTAAGAAATGGATCACACTATAATAATTATATGTAATATGCTTAAAATAAGCCAGTGATATTCCCTTCCTTATCGACATCAATACTTTCTGCAGACGGTTTTTTTGGTAAACCTGGCATAGTCATAATCGTTCCAGTGATTGCAACGATAAAGCCTGCACCAGCTGAAAGTCGAAGTTCTTTGATCTTAATATCAAAATCCGTCGGTGCGCCAATTAATGATGCTGTGTCTGAAAGTGAATATTGAGTTTTAGCCATACATACTGGAAGCTTACCAAATCCAGCTTGTTCAATTTTTTTTAACTGTTTCATCGCTTTATTTGTGTAGGTTGCGCCCTTGCCTCCGTATACTTTTTGAACTACATGATTGATTTTATCCATTAAAGTCGTATCTAAGTCATAGGCAAATGTCATGTTTGTCTTATTCTCACAAGCTTCAACAACTAATTGAGCTAAGTCTGTCGCGCCTTTACCACCTTGTTCCCAGACTTTCGCTACAGATGCTTTAATACCCCATTCTTGGCAAGCATCCAATATAACTTGAACTTCTGCATCTGTGTCGGTGAAAAAGTGATTAATTCCGACGACTGTATTTAGATTAAAGACATCTTTCATTGTTTGAATATGATGTTTTAAGTTCACTAGTCCTTTTTTTACTGCGATGACATTTTCCTCATTCAGATGCTGTTTTAATACACCGCCATGCATTTTCAGAGCCTTAACAGTTGCTACAACAACGACTGCATCAGGTGCAAGCTCCGCTGTACGGCATTTGATATCAATGAATTTCTCGCCACCAAGATCTGCACCAAAACCGGCTTCAGTTACAGCATAATCTCCATAATGTAAAGCGTGTTTTGTTGCTAATATACTATTACAACCATGAGCTATATTAGCAAAAGGTCCACCATGAATAAACGCTGGGGTATTCTCTAGTGTTTGAACTAAATTTGGTTTAAAGGCATCGACTAATAACGCCGTAACTGCTCCAGAACCTTTTAAGTCATCGACAGTTACAGGTAGGTTATCATGAGTATAAGCCACAATGATTCGGCTGATTCTCTCTTTCAAATCTATTAAATCTTCAGATAAACAAAAGATGGCCATAATCTCTGAAGCCACTGTTATATCATAGCCATCTTCTCGTGGAACCCCATTAGTTGAGCCATTTAATCCATTAACTATATGACGGAGTTGACGATCATTCATATCTACGACACGTTTCCAAGGAATCTTTCTCGTATCAATATTCAAAGAGTTTCCATGATGAATATGATTATCTAATAATGCAGAGATTAAGTTATGTGCTGAAGAAATTGCATGGAAATCACCTGTAAAATGCAGATTAATATCTTCCATCGGAACTACCTGCGCGTAACCGCCTCCTGCTGCCCCACCTTTCATCCCAAAGACAGGTCCTAGGGAAGGTTCTCTTAGTGCCAGGACTGATTTCTTACCGATCTGAGCTAGACCATCAGCTAAGCCTACAGACATAGTTGTCTTCCCTTCACCTGCAGGTGTTGGCGATATAGCTGTAACCAAAACGAGTTTTCCTTTATTTTTTTCAAATTCTTCTTTATTCATATTCACATCAATTTTGGCTTTATAATGTCCATAAGGTATAAACTCTTTCTTGGATATACCTAATTTTTTGGCAATTTCATTTATTGGTTTTTTATCAGATTGCTTTGCGATATCTATATCTGTTAATTGACTCAAATAATCACTCCTAAATTCGTAGTTTTAATTAGTTTAGTATATCATAGAAGACTGTTTTCAATTGCTTATAACCAATGAACTTATACTAATAATACTCAATCATTCGTTTATTCAATATAAAATTATAGTTTCTTAAATTATCATTTTATATTGAACGCTAGTTTAATCCTTATTCACGCAATTTGGGCAAAAAAATAGACAACCCGTTAAGGAAGTCTACTTTAAAAATATATTAATCTTCGTCCATAGAAAGTACTGCCATGAAAGCTTCTTGTGGTATTTCCACACTACCGACAGACTTCATACGTTTCTTACCTTCTTTTTGTTTCTCTAATAGTTTTTTACGACGAGAAACGTCTCCACCATATAATTTGGCAGTTACATCTTTACGGTAAGCTTTAATTGTCGTACGCGCAATAACCTTATTACCAATAGTCGCTTGTACCGGAATTTCAAACATCTGACGAGGTATGATTTCCTTCAATTTACTTGCTAACTCTTTTCCACGGTTGAAAGCAAAGTCACGGTGAACAATCGTACTAAAGGCATCAATAATTTCTCCATTAAGAAGAATATCAAGCTTCACTAAGTTTGATTGTTTGTAACCAATCACTTCATATTCTAACGACGCATAACCTTTAGTATTTGATTTTAATTTATCAAAGAAATCAAAGATGATTTCAGCCATTGGCATTTCGTATACAACGTTAACACGATACTCATCAAGATAATCCATTGTTAGGAAGTTACCACGTTTACGTTCACAAAGATCCATTACCGCTCCAACATAATCATTTGGTACCATGATCGTTGATTTAACGTAAGGTTCTAAGATTTTATCAACTTCTGTGTTATCTGGCATCATAGATGGGTTATCCACGATGATTGTCTCACCGTCTGTTTTGACCACTTCATAGATTACTGAAGGTGCAGTCATAATCAAATCTAAGCCAAATTCACGTTCTAAACGTTCTTGAATTACATCCATATGTAATAAGCCTAGGAACCCTGTTCTGTAACCAAAACCTAACGCTTGAGACGTTTCAGGTTCAAATTGCAGTGCCGCATCGTTTAATTGTAATCTTTCAAGCGATTCTCTTAAATCATTATAGTCACTTGAATCAACTGGATATAAACCAGCATAAACCATTGGATTTAATTTACGGTATCCTGGCAATGCTTCTTCCGTTGGATTGTTAGCTAATGTGATGGTATCACCAACACGGGTATCTTGAATTGTTTTGATGTTCGCTGTGACATAACCAACATCCCCGGCCATTAAGAAATCACGTTGAATTGGTGATGGTGAGAATATTCCTACTTCAACAACTTCGAATTCTTTCCCATTGCTCATTAATTTCATGCGCTCACCGGGGCGTATAACACCTTCCATGACACGAATGTTTAAAACAACACCACGGTAACTGTCATAGGCCGAATCGAAGATTAATGCTTTAAGCGGTGCATCCACATCACCTTGTGGTTCTGGAACTTTCTCAACAATTTGTTCTAAAATATCTTCAATACCAATTCCAGATTTTGCACTTGCGTGAACTGCTTCAGATGCATCAATACCAATAATATCTTCAATTTCAAGTTGAACACGTTCGGGATCTGCTGCAGGTAAATCAATTTTATTAATTACAGGTAAAATTTCTAAATCATTGTCTAAGGCTAGGTAAACATTCGCCAATGTTTGAGCTTCTATCCCTTGAGCTGCATCGACAACTAATAAAGCACCCTCACAGGCTGCTAATGAACGAGAAACTTCATATGTAAAATCGACGTGACCAGGTGTATCAATTAAATGGAAGATATAATCTTCGCCATCTTTTGCTTTATATGTTAATTCAATCGCATTTAATTTGATTGTTATTCCACGCTCACGCTCAAGATCCATTGAATCCAATAATTGAGCTTGCATATCACGGTCAGCCACAGAATGGGTCTGTTGTAAAATACGGTCTGCTAAAGTCGATTTACCGTGGTCAATATGGGCAACAATCGAGAAATTTCTTATTCTTTTTTTTCTTTCTCTCATTTCATTTATATTCATAAATCCTTCACTTCCTTTATAGCCAAATGGCTTACCTACAAAAATACTCACACTTAATCATACCAAAAAACATTGAATATTGATAGGCTCCAGCTCTCTTTTTTTAATTAATTATCTAATCATAAAAATACAATTTAAAAGAGAAGTAAATCTTGTAATAGATATTCATTAATCTAAAATTAGTAAAAAAAAAAGGAGACAATTCAGGCACAATAACTAGCCTGAGTCGCCTCCTAATAATACTTACATTAAATTACTTATCGAACATGTCGCGCATTTTGTCAAAAAATCCACCTTCATTATTCGCACGAACCGCTTGACCAGATTCTTCAGCTAATCTTTGGAATAATTCGCGTTCTTTTTCTGACAATTTTGTAGGTGTTTTAACTGTCACTTTAACGTGTTGATCTCCCGTGAAGTTACCTCTTAGACTAGGTGCACCCTTACCTTTAAGTCGGAAACTTGTACCTGTTTGTGTACCACCAGGTACTTTTAATTTCACTTTTCCGTGAACAGTCGGTACAGTAATTTCATCACCTAAGGCAGCTTGAACGAATGAAATTGGTAATTCATAATAAATTTCAGTTCCGTCACGTTCATATTCCTCACTTGGTTGTACTCTAAAGACTACGTAAAGGTCTCCATAAGGTCCACCATTTTGACCAGCTTCTCCTTGTCCTGATAAACGAATTTGTTGGTCAGTTTCTACTCCGGCTGGAACAGTTACTTTAACTGAATGCTCTTTAGCTTCAATTCCTGCACCATGACACGTTTGACATTTCTCTTTAATTTCTTGGCCAGTTCCTGAACAAACATCACAAGCTCTTTGAGTCATAACACGACCAAATGGTGTGTTTTGCTCTACTTGAACAGCTCCAGATCCATGACATTTAGAACATGTTACTGGACTTGTTCCTGGTTTAGCACCTGAACCATGACACGTATGACATTCTTCATTACGGTTGTATTTAATTGTTGTTTCTTTTCCGAAGATTGCTTCTTCAAAAGTTAATGTCACACGGTATTGTAAGTCGCTTCCACGTGTTGGTGCGTTTGGACTTTGACGCGAAGCACCTGAGCCTCCGAAGAATTGTTCGAAGATATCTTCAAAGCCAAATCCTGCGCCACCATAACTTCCACCACCGAAGCCACCGCCAAATCCGCCACCAAAGTTCGGATCATTAGCCGCATGTCCATACTGATCATAAGCAGCACGTTTTTGCGAATCACTTAGTACTTCATATGCTTCAGAAACTTCTTTAAATTTAACTTCTGCGCCTTCATCTTTGTTAATATCTGGGTGATATTTTTTTGATAATTTACGATAGGCTTTCTTTATCTCTGCATCGGATGCATCTCGAGATACGCCAAGCACTTCATAATAATCACGCTTCTCTGCCATAAACTACCTCCTTCTAGAAATAATCATAAGTCTGTTTATATAAAAAGCCAAGGGTATTGATGCCCTCGGCTAAAAATTAACATCATAATGTAATCATTTTATAAAAATTACTCTTCGTCGTCAACTTCCTCATACTCAGCATCTACAACACTGTCATCTTCAGCTGTTTCACCAGAAGCATCTGCTTGAGCTTGTTGTTCAGCAGCTGCTTGTTCATACAGTTTAACGGTCAAGTTTTGAACAACTTCATTTAAAGCGTCGCGTTTTTCTTTCATAGCTTCTAAATCGTTCTCGTCGATTGCTGCTTGTAACTCATCACGAGCTGCTTCTGCTTGTTTAACTTCTTCTTCTGATACTTTATCTTTCAAGTCTTCTAACGTTTTGTTAGTTGTAAAGATTAATTGATCTACTTCGTTACGTAAATCTGCTTCTTCACGACGTTGTTTATCTAATTCAGCATTCGCTTCTGCATCTTTAACCATTTGATCAATTTCTTCATCTGTAAGACCTGATGATGATTTGATTGTAATTGTTTGTTCTTTTTGAGTTCCTAAGTCTTTAGCACTTACGTTAACGATACCGTTTTTATCAATATCGAATGAAACTTCAATTTGTGGAACACCACGTGGTGCTGCAGGAATATCTGTTAATTGGAATCTACCTAAAGTTTTGTTGTCTTGAGCCATTTCACGCTCACCTTGTAATACATGTACATCTACTGCTGGTTGGTTATCCGCTGCTGTAGAGAATACTTGTGATTTACTTGTAGGAATCGTTGTATTACGGTCGATTAATTTAGTGAAGATTCCACCCATTGTTTCGATACCTAATGATAATGGTGTTACGTCAAGTAAGACAATATCTTTAACATCACCAGAGATAACTCCACCTTGGATAGCAGCACCCATCGCTACTACTTCATCAGGGTTTACTGATTTATTTGGTTCTTTACCAGTTTCTTTACGTACTGCTTCAACTACTGCTGGAATACGAGTTGATCCACCAACTAAGATAACTTGGTCGATTTCGTTTTTGTCAACGCCAGCATCTTTTAATGCTTGTCGAACAGGGTTTTTAGTACGTTCTACTAATTCGTGTGTTAATTCGTCGAATTTAGCGCGACTTAAAGAAGTTTCTAAGTGTAACGGACCAGCATCTGATGCTGTGATGAATGGTAAGCTAATTTGTGTAGATGTTACACCTGATAAATCTTTTTTAGCTTTTTCAGCTGCGTCTTTAAGACGTTGTGCTGCCATTTTATCTTTAGTTAAGTCAATGCCGTTTTCTTTTTTGAATTCAGCTGCTAAGTATTCGATAATTTTGTCGTCAAAGTCATCTCCACCTAGGCTATTATCACCTGAAGTTGAAAGAACATCAAAGACTCCGTCTCCTAATTCAAGGATTGAAACGTCGAATGTTCCTCCCCCTAAGTCGAATACTAAGATTTTTTCTTCGCTATCAGTTTTATCTAATCCATATGCTAAAGCAGCTGCAGTTGGCTCGTTAACGATACGTTCAACTTCTAAACCAGCGATTTTACCAGCATCTTTAGTTGCTTGACGTTGTGAGTCGTTGAAGTATGCAGGTACTGTAATAACTGCTTTATCAACCTTTTCACCTAAGTAGTCTTCTGCATAACTTTTAATGTATTGTAATGTCATCGCAGAGATTTCTTGAGGAGTATATTCTTTATCTCCCATAGTTACTTTATAATTGTCACCCATGTGACGTTTAATTGAACTTACTGTATCTGGGTTTGTTACTGCTTGACGTTTAGCAACTTCCCCTACTTGAATTTCATCATTTTTTAAAGCTACAACAGATGGTGTTGTACGGTTACCTTCTGGATTTGGAATAATTTTAGCTTCTCCACCTTCAAGAACCGCTACAGCAGAGTTTGTTGTACCTAAGTCAATACCAATAATTTTAGCCATATTACATTTCTCCTTTTAATTTTATTCTGATACGATAACCATTGCCGGTCTAATGACACGATTATCAATTCGATATCCTTTTTGTAACACTTGAATCACATGATTACTTTCTTGTCCTTCTCCCGCAGGCATGACACTTACTGCTTGGTGGAAGTTTGGATCAAATTCTTCATTCAATGGATCAATTGTTTCAATTTTTTCTTTTTCAAACGCATTTTTGAATTGGTTATGAACCATTTCAACACCTTTTTTAAGTACTTCGCCATCTTCCGATGTCGTTTCCGTTTGTAGAGCTCTTTCTAAGTTATCAATAACTTCTAAGAGTGATGACGCTAAGTTTTGCGATCTAAATTTTGCTGCTTCAGATCTTTCTCTTGAATTAATACGACGCATATTAGCTATCTCAGCTTGTAGGCGTAATATCTTGTCATCTAGTTCTTCGTTTTCTTGTTTTAATTTATCTAATTCTGATACCTCTTGAGTTTCTTCTTCAGAAACTTCGGGTGTATCAGACGTTGTCTCTTCTGATGTCTCTGGTTCGATAATTTCTACAGACTCATCAACAACATTGTTATTTTTTTCGTTATCTGTCAATTGACACCCTCCTTCATTTATATTATTGAATCGATAATTTGTTAATCATCACTTCTAATAACGCAATTACTTTTTCATAGGACATTGTTGTAGGTCCAAGTAATCCTAATATTATTTTTTGGTTTTCATTGACAAACGATCCAGTAAGAAGATTAATATTCGCTAAGCTATCAGCTAAAAACTCATAACCAAACAAAATATTAATACCTTCTTCTTGTTCTTCAAGTAAATGATGCATTTCCCTTGAACCATCAATGAGTTCAAAGAGATTTTTCAATGCTTCTCTACTTGTTTGTCCATCGATTAAATCAAAGAGATTACTTTTCCCACTAATGTAATAGCGGTGTCCTTTTATGTGGTGCATTGATTTTTCAATCAACGGAGAGAAATCTAATTGATATCCTGTTAAACGTTGAGTTAATAAAGGTATTCCTAACTTCATTCTTTGATAGGCATCTTCAAGTACAACCCCTTTGAGTTCATCATTTATCATCTCAACTAACTTTGTAATATCATCTTTTGAAAGTGATACTTTTAATTCAATTTGCTCGCTTTCTATATTCCCCTTATCTGTCATAAGGATAGAAATATAACGCGTCCGATCAATTGGTACTAATTTAAATTCTTCGAAATAATGCGATTCTTTATTTTGCCCTAGTACCACTGCTGTAAAACCAGTCAATGAAACTAATATATCTGCACAAAGTTGTGTTAATTGTAACGGACTATAATGTTTCGCTTGAGTCAACTCTTCAAAATTAGCGTCATCATCAAGAAATGGTAATTCTTTGTCCTCCTGATGAATAATCCCATCAATATAATAACGATAACCATCAATAGATGGTATACGGCCACTAGAAGTATGTGGCTTCATTAGCAAGCCTTGCTGTTCTAACACGACCATATCATTACGTATTGTTGCAGGACTCACTTTTAAGTAACTCTCTCGAAGTAAAGTTTTTGAGCCAATGGGTTCTTCAAATTGTCTATAAAGTTGTATGATTAAATTAAGAACTTCTTGTTGCCTTGGTGTCAACATTTTCTCACCCCACTTATTAGCACTTAAGTTATCTGAGTGCTAACTGTTATTATAATACATCCTCCTAGGATAATTGTCAAGGGTTTTACAGAAATTAATCAAAAAAAATAGCACTCTTATATTAAGAGTGCTAGATTACTTCATTTTCTTCTATATTATGTGATTGGTCACGGTTAAACGTGAAGCCTTCACCTAGAACTTGCTGAATTCCCGTCACTGTTACAAAGGCATTTGAATCAATCTCATTTATGATTCTTTGGACTTTAATTAACTGAATTCGATTAATAACGACATATAGTACTTCTTTTTCAGCTTTAGAATAATATCCGTAACCTTTTAGTACTGTAATCCCACGGTCAACTCGCTTCATAATTTCTTCAGCAATTTCATCATGTTTATTTGATACAACCATGATCGCTTTCTTAGGATTATACCCCTCCATGACGAAGTTTAAAATCTTACTTGTAATATATAATGATATTAAAGTCAGTAAGCCTTTTTCTAAACCGATGACAATTGTTAGTGGAATGACAATCAAAACGTCAAGAATCAACAAAGCAATAGAAACTTGCAAGCCCAAATATTTATTAATGATTAAGGCAATAATATCAACGCCTGCTGTCGTCCCGTGTCCTAAAATAACAATTCCGATTCCCAATCCAATTAAAAATCCACTGGCTAATGGTCCTAATAATGAATTCGTTGGAATAAAACTAGGTAGGAATACGAATTCTAAGAATAATGACATGGATATAATTGCGACAATCGTATAAAAGATTGTCTCCTTTTCGAGAAACCTCCAACCGATCAACATAATAACCGCATTGATTATAAAGTTACTCAATGCAGGACTAATGTCAAATATATAGAACAATAAGAGTGTGATACCCGTTACGCCACCTTCACCAAGTTGGTTTGGAATGACTATTGAATTAACGGCGATTGAAAAGATAAATGTCCCGATTAACACAAGGGCTAGGTTTTTGATCACTGTTTTATACATCTCGACCACCACCTAGATTTTTGAAATAAAGACGGGTGTTATCTTCATCAATTTTCAATTGGTCGATCAATTCATCGACACTATTAAATTTATATTCTCCACGTAAATAATGATGCCATCTAACTCTGACTTTATCACCATAAATCATTTGATTAAAATCTAAAATGTAAACTTCGCACGTTAAATCATGATTATCGTAGAACGTAATATTATGACCAATAGATGCGCTACCTAGATGCCAAGTATCGCCTATCTTAATTTCAACGGCATAAACGCCTATTCCAGGAAGCAGTTGCGGATGTGGGACTTTGATATTAGCTGTTGGATATCCTAATGTACGTCCTACTTTTTCACCATGAATAACTGTACCGTATATTTCATAAATATAGCCCAAATCCTGGTTGGCTTGCTCCATATCGCCTTGGTAAACGAGTTCTTTAATTCGAGTCGTTGCTACTTTGGAAAAGTGTGATGCTAATTCCTCAACTTCAATGACATCAAAGCGCTCAGCAGCATGAATGGGTAAAGTTTGCATATTCGCGATGTCTTTTTTTCCATAAGTATAATCAAAACCTGCCACCGCAACTTCGGTATGCAAATCGACTAAGTACTTTTCAACGAATTCTTGCGGCGTTTGAGTACCAAAAGCGAATGTATATTCAACAATGTATAAAATATCCACTTCAAATTCTTCCATTAGTTCCGCTTTTCGCTTATTCGTTGTTAAGTAATGAAATGAATCTAAATTAAGATCTTCATAAACTATTCTAGGATGTTGATTAAACGTCATTAGAGCTAGTTTAATTCCTCTTTTTTCTGCTTCTTCTCTTGCTCTTTTTATTACTTTTTGATGACCTAAATGAACGCCATCAAAAAATCCTAAAGTCATGACTACAGGTTCATTTGATATTTCTTTTGAATCGTAAGGATGACTTAAGTGTACTATCTTCATTTAGAATCTCCTTTCATTTAAACGAACATTTTGTATGGTTTTATATATAGTTCTTTTTCTGGATGCTGACGATAAAGCGCGATAATTTTATCATTATAATAGAAAGCGATTGGCTCTTGAAAATCCTGCTCAAAATCGCTTTTCAAGAGTACTTGTCCATTTTTTACCTTGTCATATAATTCATCGTCTAAATCAGTTTTGGGAACATGCTTCAATGCTGTCTCAATTGTAGCCACTTTATCATTGATTTCTTCATTATCTATTAACGTTTGTATTTCTTCAAGTGTATAGCTCTCAAAATCTGAAAAACCACTTGTTTCTAATCTTGTTAATTTCGACATATGTGCAGGATATCCCAACTTCTTCCCTAAATCGACAGCTAAAGTTCTAACGTAAGTTCCTTTGCCGCAATCTACTTTGAATTTCCATGATTGAGTACCACTTTCTTGATTATACACGGGTTGACCATCGCGTTCAAACGAATGGATGATCGTATTTCGGATTGGGCGTTCCACCTCTAAGCCTTCTCGAGCATACTCATATAATCTTCGACCATTCACTTTCACTGCTGAATACATCGGTGGTATTTGTTCAATGACACCTTCAAATGTTGACATTGCTTTATCGATTTCTTCAATTGAAACAGGCTGTACAACCGCTTTATGGTCAACAACTTCACCGTGGGCATCTTCGGTTTCTGTTGACATACCAAGGGTAATCTCTCCGTAATATACTTTAGGTGAGTCCATCAGCAATTCAACTAAGCGAGTTCCTTTTCCTAAACAAACTACTAGAACGCCATCTACTTCTGGATCGAGCGTTCCAGTATGTCCAATTTTTTTCATTTTTAACATTTTTCGCAATTTAAACACCACATCATGACTTGTCATGCCTCTAGGTTTCCAAACCGCTAAAATCCCATTTATCATAATTAACTCCTTATTATAAAATCTTTTCGACACTTGATTATATCAAATTTCCACCATAACCGCTATTCTATATGAATTGATTGGAAATGCAAAAAACCATTCAAATCACAAATGTGACTTGAATGGTTTAAGTCTTTACGCTTCGTTGTCACTTTCTTCGTTATAGTCCACTTTAATTTGGTTTAATAACGAATCAATATGACTACCGTAATCAATTGAACGATCACGTTCAAATTTAATTTCCGGTGTTTTATATAAAGTTAATTTCTTACCTAAATCTCTACGAACTTTACCTGTAATAGCATCAAGACCTCTTTGAGTCTTTTGTCTCTCACCAGCTTTATCCGATAAAGTACTATAGTAAATTGTCGCTTGTTGTAAATCTCCAGTAACATTTACATCGGTAATTGTTACCCCTTCAACACGTGGATCTTTAATTTCTAATAATAAGATATTATTAACTTCACGCAATATTTCTTGTCTAACTCTACCTGCACGGTATTTTGCCATAGTATCGTCCTCCTTAAAAGGTTATCTTTCTATTTCAACCATATGGAATGCTTCGATAACGTCATCCATTTTAACATCGTTATAGTTTTCAATCATGATACCACATTCATAGCCTTTAGCTACTTGTTTTGCATCATCTTGGAATCGTTTCAAGCTTGCGATTTCACCTTCAAATATTACAATGTTATCACGAATTAAACGAACTTGACTATCACGAGCAATGTAGCCATCAGTAACGAATGAACCAGCAATCGTACCTAATTTAGACACTGTAAATGTCTCACGTACAAGCGCTTGACCTTGAACTTCTTCTTCATATTCTGGGTCTAGCATACCTTTCATGGCTGTTTCTATTTCTTCAATAGCGTCATAAATTACACGATATTGTCTAATATCGACAACTTCAGAATCTGCTTGTAGACGCGCTTGTGGTGTTGGGCGAACGTTAAATCCAATCACAATCGCACCTGAAGCAGCGGCTAATGAAATGTCACTTTCATTAATTGCTCCAACGGCTTGGTGAACTACATTTACACGCACACCTTCAACTTCAATTTTTTGTAAGCTTGCAGATAATGCTTCAGCTGAACCTTGCACATCGGCTTTAATAATCACGTTAACTGATTTTAATTCGCCTTCTTGTAATGATTCAAATAAGTTATCTAAAGTTACTTTCTTTGTTAAACTACGTTGAGCTTCTTGAGCTTCTTGTGCACGTTGTTCACCGGCTTGACGTGCAGTTTTCTCATCTTCGAATACTACGAATAAGTCACCCGCTTGTGGTGCTGTTTGTAAACCAGTAATCTCAACAGGAGTGGCTGGTCCAGCTGTACGGATACGTCGTCCGATATCGTTAACCATTGTTCTAACACGGCCATACGTATTACCAACAACGATCGGATCTCCAACATTTAAAGTACCATCTTGTACTAATAACGTAGCTGTTGCACCTTGGTTTTTATCAAGACGTGCTTCGATAACTGACCCTAATGCTAAACGGTCAGGGTTAGCTTTCAGTTCTTGAACTTCTGATACTAGTACAATCATTTCTAATAATTCTTCAATATTTTGATTGAATTTCGCTGAGATTTCGACAAAGATGTTGTCTCCACCCCAATCCTCAGAAATAATTCCGTGTTCAGATAACTCTTGTTTTACACGGTCTGGATTTGCTGTTGGTTTATCAATTTTGTTCACAGCGATAATAATTGGTACATCGGCAGCTTTCGCATGGTTAATCGCCTCAACTGTCTGTGGCATTACACCGTCATCGGCAGCTACAACAATAATTGCAATATCCGTTACATCCGCTCCACGAGCACGCATAGTTGTGAAAGCCTCATGTCCAGGTGTATCTAAGAATGTAATAATATTGTCGTCTTCAGTTTCAACTTGGTAAGCACCAATATGTTGAGTAATCCCACCAGCTTCACCTTCTGTAACACGTGAATGACGTAATTGGTCAAGTAATGTTGTTTTACCGTGGTCAACGTGACCCATAATTGTAACAACAGCTGGGCGAATTGTTAATTTAGCTTCATCTTGTTCTTCTTCGAAGTACACATCTAAATCAGATACATCAACAACAACTTTTTCTTCTGGTTCTACACCATATTCAAGCGCGATTAATTCGATCACATCTTTTGAAAGTGCTTGGTTTTGGTTAGCCATAACACCGTTCATCATTAATTTTTTAATGATTTCAGATGCATCTCGATGCAACATTTTAGCAATTTCTTGAATATTTGTTCCTTCAGAATACACTAATTTTTCTGGTAAATCTTTATGTTTACGTTGTGTAATCCCTTTAGAATCAGTGTTCTTGAAATTCTTGTTCCCTTTACCGCGACGGTTGCGTCGATTACGGCGTCCAGGTTGATTAGATGATTTATTGTTATTAGAAGCGTTCTTATTTGAGTTGTTATTCTGCTTAGTATTCGTTTTAGATTCCTCTTTTTTATGTTGATTTTGTTTTGCTTGGTTTTTATCCGATGCTTTTTTATTCGTATTTTGAGAAGTGTTTGAACCTTTTTTATTTGCCTCTTTCGAGTTTGTTTCTGGTTTTTCGGATTTCTTATTGTTTTTATTACTAATAATATTATTCAGTTGCTTTTCTTGCTCTTCAGAAATTGAAGACATATGGCTACCGAATTCCATGCCTTTTGACTTAGCCATAGTTAGTAGCTCTTTACTTGTCAGATCATGTTCTTTTGCATATTCATATACGCGTTTAGTCATGTAATCACCTTCCTAATTAATTAGTCATATGATTCCTCACTCTCCACATCGTAAGATAAAAATTTCTTTGTCATGCCTTGATTTGTCAAACCGATAATTGAACGGTTTTTACCAATAGCTTGACTTAATTCATACTTAGTAAATTCTGTGTTAAGGGGAATATCTTTTCGTTCACTTAAAGAACGGTATCTCTCTAATGTTTTCTCACTGGCATCGCTCGCGCATAATACTAGGCGAACGCGGTTATTTTTTACCGCTTTTTCGACCAATTCATCTCCAGAAATAATCTCTCTGGCGCGCATAGCTAAACCTAACATATTTAATTTTTTAAAATCATTTTTCATAGTAGTTCTTTACGAGCTTTCTGATGATCAATATAATTGTATAACTCATCATAGAATTCATCATTAATCTTCACACCAAATGCACGATCAAATGTTTTTTCTTTTTTTGCTTTTAATGCCAACTCAGGTTCAAGTGCTATATAAGCACCTCGTCCATTTTGTCGTCCTGTTGGATCAAGAAAAACTTCGTTTTCTTTGGATTTAACAACACGCACTAATTCTTTTTTTGGATACATTTCCTGAGATACAATGCATTTTCTCATTGGTTGTTTGCGTTGTTTAGCAGCCATTAGTTCGCTCCTTTAATGAAAATTATCATTTATTATAATTCATCTTGTTCTTCTTGCTCTTCAAGCAATTCATCATAATCTTGCTCATAATCATGCTCAACTTCAGAAATTGCGTCCTCTACAGCTTCAGCATCGTAATTATTCTCATCTAGATCTTGCTCTTCAAGTTGTTCATTGACACTATCATGATCTTCAATTTCTTCTATCTCTTCAACATCAGCAATAATTTCAGCTTCATCGAATGCATCATACTCTTCAGTTAATTCTACTTCATTATTAACTAAGTAATCTTCTTCGATTTCAGCACTTTGTTCTGATAAATACTCTTCATAAGCTGTTTCTGATTTAATATCTATCTTATGTGATGTTAAACGCGCAGCTAAGCGAGCATTTTGCCCTTTTTTACCGATTGCTAACGATAATTGGTAATCTGGCACTACAACGATACAAGAGTTTCCTTCTTCTTCAAAAATTACATTAATAACTTCTGCAGGACTCATAGCGTTACGGATAAATGTTGCAGGATCTTCACTATATTCAATAATATCCATGTTCTCGCCATTCAGTTCATTCACGATTGTTTGTACACGTTGTCCTTTTTGACCCACACATGTACCAACTGGATCAATATTCTCATCACGAGATCTTACCGCAACTTTAGAACGGTCTCCAGCTTCACGTGAAATTGAAACAATCTCAACAATCCCATCATAAATCTCTGGCACTTCTTGTTCAAATAATCTGCGTAAGAAATCCGGATGCGAACGACTCACGACCACTTGTGGTCCTCTAGGTGTTTTATCAATTTTTGATACATACACTTTCACACGTTCGTCAATTTCTAAGTTTTCTCCAGCAATTTGTTCACGAATTGGCATAACTGCCTCAACTTTATCTAAGTTGACATATACAATTCCTTTTTCGAAACGTTCAACAGTCCCAGTTAAAATCTCATCTTCATATTGAATGAATTCATTATAAATAATGTCACGTTCAGCTTCACGGATTCGTTGCATTACAACATGTTTAGCTGTTTGAGTGGCAATACGACCAAAATCGTTTGGTGTTACTTCGAATTTGATTTTGTCGCCGACTTCATAAGCTCGATTAATTTCTAAAGCTTCTTCTAATGAAATTTCAAAAGTAGGGTCATACTTAGTTTCTACGACTTCTTTCACTGAAAATACTTTGATTGATCCACTTTCTTCGTCAAATTCTACTTCAACGTTTTGTGCATTATCGTATCTTTTTTTATACGCTAATACTAAAGCCGATTCGAGAGCTTCCTTGATGACCTGACTAGAAATTCCTTTTTCCTCTTCAAGAATCTGCATAGCTTGTACTAAATCTTTACTCATCTTCTTAATCACCTCATTAATTTTTTAGAATTTAATTGCTAAACGGAGTTTTGATACCGCATCGCGTTTAATTTCAAGTACTTTTTTTCTTGTCTTAATTGTTACTTCAATTTGGAACATTTCATCCGTGACTTCTAATAAAGTACCTTCATGAAATTTCTCCCCAAATTGTGGTACGTAATAATCTAAATGAATATATTCGCCCACAGCATTTAAGATATCTTGTTCAGTTTTTAATGGACGTTCGGCACCTGGCGATGACACTTCTAAAAAATATGCTTTTGGAAATGGATCTGGGCTAATCTGATCGAGTGCCTCACTTAGTTTTTCGCTAATTTTCGCACAATCTTCAATATCTATTCCCTTTTCTTTATCGGCATAGACTCTCAAGTACCAGTTTGGTCCTTCTTTTACATATTCAACATCAACCAAATAACAATTTTCTGATTCTACAATTGGCTCAATTACTGGAACTACGGACTCAATAACTTTACTCAATATTTCACCTCATCCTTTAAATTAAATTCTTAGTTATAAATATGAAAGGAGCAAGCGTCACCGCTCACTCCTCCCCGTCTCTTCTAAATTCCTTAACCAATATACCACAAATCTTTAAAATGTACAAGTAACAGCTTCTTTAAAGCATTCCAAATAAAAAACCTTTAATCAAAATATGATCAAAGGTTTTAGTTTAAATTAATTTGGGTAAATATCATTCACATGATTATTTACATCAATAACTAAGTATAATTTTTTATCTTGGATTTTTCCGGACATGAATTTATTCACTGTACCACTTTCTTCGGTTACTTCGAATGGGAAGTAAACTTCTTCACTGTCTTCATTATCCCATACGACTGTCAATCGTTCGATATCTTGATTTTTTATCACTGTCTCAAACATTCCAGCCTCTAATCCACCTTGATTAATGTCTGTTGTTTGAAAAGTATCAGCTTCAGGTAGTAATTCCATTCTGAAAGCTTCTGAAGGATGAATCTCAACAATTTCTCCATCATTAATTCTACCTAAACTTGTTGAAACACGTTTAATCCAAATATCACCGACTAAATCTACTGGAATTTCCCATTGGCCACCATTATGGAAATGAAAATTAAATGTCTGAACCTTTCTTCCCATTACAATTCTCCCCTTTAAGCTATTTATTTTACTTATAAACTTATTATAACATATTTTTTTGGCGAGTCCAGAAGTTTGTTATTGTTTTCACAATTAAACCATATGAGTAAATCCGTGTTTAATTCAATTAAATTTTAATATGAAACTTTTTCATGTGAATAAAAACATATCAAACTGTTATATTATATTTTCATTATCTGTTATATTTATTTAAGTGCAATTTTATTTCTTATAGTTAACAAGTTGTGCTATAATTCTATTCATATTGAATTGAGAGGATGTTTATATAAATAAAAAAAAGAATAAAACTGTTGCTTTTTAGTTTGTTATTATTCTTATTCTTAGAACCAATGGCTCCTGCTAAAGCTGAGGTATTTTCTGAAGAATTTGTAGGTGAAACTGTGACTATCAGAACGGTCGGTGAAGAATTGGCTGATATATGGGAGTTTGTTGCTGATAAAGCTGAGGAAGATGGCATTGAATTAGACATAGTCCTGTTTACTGACTATAATACACCTAACATTTCATTAGTTGATGGATCATTGGATATGAATGCTTATCAGCATACCGACTTCTTAAATGATTGGAATGAAGCAAATGAAACTAATTTAGTTTCTATTGGAAATACTTTTGCTACCCCATTGAGTTTCTTTTCAGAAAAGCATAATTCTATTGATGATTTACCTGAAGGGGCGATCATTGCTATTCCAAATGATTTGGCAAGTAGCTCTTACGCTTTACAAATCTTAGATTATGCTGAGCTTATTAAACTAGATGAATCAATTGATGCCTTACCAACTGTGAATGACATCGTTGAAAATCCAAATAATTATGAAATCATTGAATTGGAAGCTGCTCAAATTCCAGCTGCCATGGCCGATGTTGATATGGGAGTGATTCATCAGGTCTACTTAGAAAGTACTGACTTTGAACCAAATGATGCTATCTATTCTTATGGCCACAATACTGAAACATTCAATTATAATCGCTTGAACACCGTTACGGTTCGTGAAGAAGATCAAGACAACCCACTATACCAATATATTGTAGATTTATATCAATCAGACGATGTTGCAGACTATATTGAAGAAATTTCAAATGGTGGTCATATTCCTGCTTGGATATTATTAGAAGAATATGAAGCAAGTCTTGAGAATGAACGTAATTAATTATTTATTTTGTGATTATCACAACTTTTACAAACGATACCGTTTGTAGTTATTCTTAAAAAGAAAAACACGCGTAGAAAGTAAGACTTCTCTTGCTTTCTACGCGCGTTTTTTAACAACACATATAAGTTGTATTTGTCTAATTATTTAGTGTTTTTTTCGATATGTGCGATAAATGCATCCGCAACTGTTTGTAAGAAACCACGTGTTTCTTCATTATTTAATTTACCGTCTTCATCAAAGAAGTTTTGTGAATTTGCTAAGTAAACTTCTGGTTGACCTAATACTGGCATATCTAAGAATGCTAATGTAGGACGTAGTGATTGAACAGCGTTCGCACCACTAATATTGGAAATAGAGTGACCTAGGATTAAAGCTGGCTTACCAGCCCATACACTTTGTCCCCAAGGACGAGAAGCAACATCAATGGCATTTTTTAATACTCCAGAAGTTGAACGGTTATATTCTGGTGTCGCAAAAATAATTGCATCTTGTGCTGATACAGCGTTACGGAATTCAGTATATTCGCTTGGGTTGTTTTCATCGTATTCTTCGTTATATAATGGTAAGTTCCCAATTTCTAAGAATTCTACTTCTACATCTGCTGGGAATAACTCAGCTAATGCTACCGACCATTTACGCGCATAGGATTCTTTACGTAAGCTACCTACTACTACTCCAATTTTTGTCATAAAAATAACATCTCCTTAAAATAATTTTGATTACTATTATATTCTAACGACATTCAAATGGTTATGCAAATGAAAAGGTCTGGTTTTTGAAAATAATTTCGTTTTAGAGATAATTATTGATATTTACATAAAAAACTTCTTTTTAGGTTAGAAAACTTAAAAAGAAGTGTAAATTATTCAATATTTAAAATAAACTGAGCTGATCTTCATCTGGTAATCCTTCTAAGACGCCATTATCGTCTAAGTACGCTAGTACTGTTTTTGAAACTTTACCACGCTTTTGTAAATCTTCTTTTGATAAGAATGGAGCTTCTTGACGTGCTTTCACAATTTGTTCAGCTACGTTATTACCTAAACCAGGAACGGCTCTAAATGGTGGAATTAATGAATCTCCTTCGATTATGAAATGTTTCGAGTCAGATTTTTCAATATTAATCATTTGGAATTTAAATCCACGTTCTAACATTTCATTCGCTATCTCTAGTTCTGTCACTAATTCTTTTTCTTTATTTGTTGCTCCAAAGCCTTTGTCATTAATTTCACGGACACGTCTTTTGACCATTTCTTTCCCTTGATGCATAGCAACTAAATCAAAGTCTTTTGCACGAATTGAGAAATACGCAGCGTAATAGTACATTGGATAATACACTTTAAAGTAAGCTACACGCAAGGCCATCAGAACATAAGCAGCCGCATGGGCTTTCGGGAACATATACTTAATTTTTAAACAAGAGTCAATGTACCATTCTGGAACATTATTACTTCGCATATCTGCTTGCCAGTCATCAGGAATTCCTTTCCCCTTACGCACATGCTCCATAATTTGGAAGGCGGTCCCATCTTCTAAACCGTATTGAATTAAAGTTGTCATAATATCATCACGACAACCAATTACATCAGATAGTTCTACAACATTATTTTTAATTAATTCTTGAGCATTTCCTAACCAAACATCTGTCCCATGTGAAAGTCCAGAGATTTGAAGTAACTCCGCGAAAGTTTTAGGTTTTGTTTCTGAAACCATGCCTCGCACGAAGCCAGTCCCGAATTCTGGAACCCCAAGTGTTCCGGTATCAGAATTTATTTGTTCTGGCGTTACCCCCAGTACTTCAGTACCGCTGAATATTTGCATCACTTTTTCATCTACAGGCGGAATATCCATTGGATCAATACCACTTAAATCTTGTAACATACGAATCATGGTCGGATCATCGTGACCAAGAATATCAAGCTTTAAGACATTGGCATCAATAGAATGGAAATCAAAGTGTGTAGTCTTCCATTCGGCATTCACATCGTCCGCTGGATATTGCACAGGTGTAAAGTCGTAAACATCCATGAAGTCAGGGATAACAATAATACCACCCGGATGTTGACCTGTTGTTCTTCGAGCGCCTTCAATACCATAGGCTAATCGTTCTCTTTCAGCCTGAGGCAAATGCTCACCTGAAGATTCTAGATATCCTCGAATGTAACCGTGAGCAGTTTTATTGGCAACTGTACCTATTGTTCCTGCACGAAAGACATAATCTTCACCGAATAACTCCTTAGTATACGCATGCGCTTTTGCTTGGTAATCTCCTGAGAAGTTCAAATCAATATCGGGAACTTTGTCTCCGTAGAATCCAAGGAAAGTTTCGAACGGAATATCTTGTCCATCTTTTTTCAATTCGGCTCCACAATCAGGACAAGCCTTTGGTGGAAGGTCGTAACCAGATTTATGTTCACCATTAGTGAAAAACTCACTATAGTGGCATTCTGTACAATAATAATGTGCGGCTAAGGGATTCACTTCAGTAATTCCTGTTAAGGTGGCTACTAAACTTGATCCAACTGATCCACGAGAACCAACTAAATATCCATCATCATTACTTTTAAGCACTAATTTTTGTGAGATTAAATAAATAACCGCGAACCCATTCGATATAATACTGTCCAATTCCTTTTTGATTCGCTTATCAACGATATCAGGCAGAGGATTTCCGTACATTTCATGCGCTTTGTCATAACTCATTTGAGTAATTTCTTCTTCAGCACCTTCAATAACAGGTGGATATAATTCATCTTTAATCACAGCAACTTCTTCAATTGAATCTGCAATTTTTTGAGTATTCTCAACGACGATTTCTTGGGCTTTTTCAGCACCAAGGAAAGAAAATTCTTGTAACATCTCATCAGTCGTTCTGAAATGAACTCTTGGCATATGTAAAGTTCTGTTAGCGTTGATTTTCATCGATTTCTTCAATACTTCACGGTAAATTTCATCTTTTTCATCCAGGTAATGGACATTCCCAGTCGCAACAACGGTTTTGTTCTTTTCATCACCTAAACGAAGCATTTCACTGATAATATGTTTTAAGTCAGCTTCGTTACGAATCAATTCATCTTTGATGAGTGGTTCATAAACTGATGGAGGTTGCACTTCGATAAAGTCATAATAATCAACAAGTTCGCTTGCTTCTTCATACCCTTTTTGCATCATGGCAGTGAATACTTCTCCTGTTGAACACGCCGTTCCAATTAATAAATCATCACGATATTGGGTCAATTCAGATCTTGGAATACGAGGTACACGGTAGAAATACTCTGTACTGGACATGGATATCAGCTTAAATAAAGCTTTCAATCCGTCTTGGTTCTTAACTAATATAGTTGCATGGAAAGGTCTTGATTGTTTAAAACTCTCACCCTGTCCTATTTGGTCGTTTAATTGGTTATGATTGATGATACCAAATTGATCCTTCGCTTGTTCTAATAACTTCATCAAGATGTACCCTGTTGTCTCGGAGTCATAGACTGCTCGGTGATGCTGTTCTAGTTGAACGTTATATCGCTTAGCTAAAGTATTCAAACGGTGTGATTTATAATCTGGATTCACTAAACGAGACAGTTCTAATGTATCAATCACTGGTAAGTCAGTTTGTGGTAAGCCAACACGTTCATAGCCTTTATTAATGAAGCCAATATCAAACGTTGCGTTATGCGCAACTAGAATAGAATCACCACAAAACTGTTGGAATTGTTCTAAAACAGGTTTAGCCGTTGGAGCATCTTTAACCATATCATCAGTAATACCTGTTAACTCAGTAGTGAAAGCTGACAAAGGTTTGTTTGGATTAATAAAGGCTTCGAATGTATCAATAATTTCGCCTTCTCTCATCTTCACTCCTGCAAGTTCTATGATGTCATCATAGACAGATGATAGTCCAGTCGTCTCCACGTCAAATACAACATATGTTGCTTCATCTAAAGCCTCATCTCTTAAGTTAAATGCGATGGGTTCACCGTCATTCACGACATAAGCTTCAATTCCGTAGATTACTTTTATTCCATGTTTTTTACCCGCCCAATACGCATCTGGGAAAGATTGTGCTACAGCGTGATCCGTTATAGCAACTGCTTTATGACCCCATTTAGCTGCTTGAGTAACAATATCAGTGGCTGAGTTTGTTGCATCTAATTGACTCATATTTGTATGAGCATGCAATTCAACACGTTTACCATCAGCCGGTGCTTTATCTTCACGGCCAGGGACCGTTACTTTTCTAACACTTCTCGGTCTAAAATATAATTCCGAAGTGAAATTATCTGGGATCATATCTCCCTCTAGTCGAATCCATTCACCTTTACTAAATTGATTCAATGCTTCTTTTGAGATGCGACGGCCAGACATCAGCTTAACAGTCACTGAGCTCGTGTAGTCAGTAATATTCATAATTAAAAGCTGATTTCCACTACGCAAGTCTTTAATTTCATGCGAAAATATAAAACCTTCAATGATTTGTTTAAATTGATTATCATCTAATTCAATCATTGGCAAAGCCGGTTTATTAGGAATATCTTTCCCTATATCATCAGAGGTTGATTGCACAACTGTTCGCTCTTGTTTTTGTCTTTTTTCTTGAATTTCTAAAGCTTCTAATAAGCTCTGTTCATCTTCATTACTTTGACGATCTCGAACTGCGTTAATCTCATCTTGTAATAACTCTTCGTCAACGTAGTACTCTAAATTAAGGTCAGTAATTTGGACTTGTTCGAGTTTCTCTATTAATAATCGTTCGTATTTTTCTTTTAACATATTAATTTGAATATCACTAGCTAATCCAATTCTTAATGATTCGCCAACGATTTCATACTTCGCTTGAGACAAGATCGACCGAATAAAAGGCTTTTCTTGTGCTATTACTGACATAATAGCGTACCAATATTCAAGTATGTTATTAGATTCTAAAGAATCCTCTTCAAATAGCCACCAAGTCTCAACTCTACCAATATGCTCAAATGCTTTTATTATATGATGTTGAAAAATTTGATATGCATTTGGATGAATTCGATTTGGCGAAATAAATGTAAAATGCCATTGGTTTGACTGTGCTAATATATTCACAGTTTTAATTTCAGTATGTTGTAGTTCTTCAACGATTTCTTCATCATTTAATTGAATATGATCGAGAAGTAATTCGAATAATTCTCTTTTATCAGCCATAATAACTCCTTTCGATAAAATTAAGGATGCAACCATCAATAATGATGCCACATCCTCAAATTAAAACTTATTGGAAAAATGCCCTGTTAATATCATTCCATGTTACAGCAACCATTAATACTACCATAATTAACACGCCAATAATTGTAATGATTCCTTCTTTTGATTCACTTAATGGTTTCCCTCTAATTGCTTCAATCGCATTTAAAACAATTTTACCACCGTCTAAAGCTGGTATGGGTAGTAAGTTGAATACTCCTAAATTAGCAGAAAGCATCGCTAAGAAGTTCACTATTACTGGTAGCCCAAGGCTAACAACTTGATCAGTCATCTGAGCCATCGCTACTGGGCCACCAAAGTTATTAATATTGAAGCCACTCGTAATCATACTGCCGATAACTCCTAATACGCCAGTGATAATTCCCCAAGTCGCTGTCACACCATAAGTAATACTACTTCCAAAACTAAACTCTCTATCCGCAATAATTCCAATTTGTCCAATTTCGTTACCAGATTGTTCATCCGTCACAGCCTGAACATTCACAACTGTATCAACCGTTTCATTCTCACGTTCAACAGTCATTTGTAATTCTTCGTTTGGTCTTTCTTGAATTAATAATACTAAATCAGACCACTCACTTACAGATTGCCCATCGACTTCAGTTACTCTATCGCCATCAACTAAACCAGCTTCTTGAGCTACTGATCCATCAACAACTTCACCAATGACGCTATCTGTATTAGGAATACCAATCATAAAAGCAACAATTGTAAAAGCAATAATGGATAATATAAAGTTATTCATTGGTCCTGCAAAGTTAGTAATCATCTTATTCCAAACACTCGCACTTTCATAGCGCATTTCACGTGGTGCAACTGGTAATTTAGTTCCATCCGCTTCAATTATGTTTGCTTTTTTTGCCACTGAGTATTTTACAATATCTGTTTGTCCAACTGGAACAGCTTCAATGATCATCTCATCAATTAAATCAACATTGTCAACTCTGACTGGCATCTCGTCAACTGAAAAGTTATCCGATAAATTAATCAATGATACTTGATCATTATCATTAATTTCTAAACCTACTTCCATTCCAGCTTGAATTTCATCTTCTTCATATAATCCAGCTAGACGAACGTAACCACCAAGTGGTAACAATCTGACTGTATATGTTGTTCCATCTTTCCCTTGTTTAGAAAATAATTTAGGACCCATCCCTAACGCAAATTCTCTAACTAAAATTCCTGCACGCTTTGCGAAAAAATAGTGTCCAAACTCATGTATAACTACAATTATCGAAAATATGACTAAAAATACTAGTAAAGTCGTCAATAGTAACCATCCTATCTAAATAAATTTATCCAAAACATCATTATAAAACTTGCGAAAATTAAACTATCAAATCGGTCTAACATACCACCATGACCCGGTAAAAATTTACCCGAATCTTTAACGTTAAAATAACGTTTAAATGCCGATTCAACTAAATCACCAAATTGTCCAAAAAGTGACACTATAATTGTTAACATCCATATTTGATTCACTACACCTAAGGCTGGTTGGAATAAAGCGACAAATATACTTGAAACAAGTAGTGCGGTTAAAACCCCACCAATCATTCCTTCAACTGTCTTATTCGGGCTGATTTCAGGAGCCAGTGGTCTTTTTCCTAACTTCCTACCGACAAAGTACGCACCGGAATCAGTTGACCATACTACAACTAATAAGTAAAGAATTGTTTCTAGACCCATCTCGCGAAATAGTATTAAGAATCTAAAACCATAACCTATATAAATACAGGCAAACACAATGATAGCCGCATGAGCAAAATTAAATTTTCGATGGTTGAATACAGTAAATACTAACAACATCAGACTACAAATGTAAAATAAATACTCTGGATTGCCCTGTTTCAAAATTTCTGGCATATACATTTGAGGTATGAGTAAAGAAGTCAAACCAACGACAGAAAAGAAACCAATATGATTAAATATATTTAGTTTCTGCATTTCTGCAAATTCAAATAAGCCTATAATTCCAATAACCCACATCGCAAATGCATAATAACCGCCACCTATTAATAAGAATGGGATATAAAGCGCAAGTGCTATGACGGCACTTCTAATTCTTACAATCAAAATTATTCCTCCTAAGACTTAAGACGACAGACAATTATTAAACTTTTCCAAATCGTCGTTGTCTGCCGTTATAAGCATTAATAGCCTTGTCAAGTTCACCCTCATTAAAATCAGGCCATAAGACATCTGTAAAGTAAAACTCACTATAGGCAGCTTGCCACAATAGGAAATTGCTTAAGCGTTCTTCTCCACTTGTTCGAATAATTAAATCAGGATCACTGAGTTCATTATAACGACTCGTCATTAAATGTTTATTAATTAATTCTTCTGATACATCACTTAAATTAATATTTTCTTTTTGAATTTCAGTTATAATACTTTTCACTGCACTAGTAATTTCCTGTCGTGCCCCATAATTCAATGCAAAGTTTAATATCATTCCAGTACAATGTTTAGTATCCTCAATGGCTGAGTTTAAGATTCCTTTAGTTTCTTCAGGAAGTGCATCTGTGTCACCGATGACTTCAATTCGAATATTATGTTCAATTAATTCAGGTAAAAAATCGTTAAAGAATTCCTTCGGCAATTTCATCAGAAAGTCCACTTCATCTTTAGGTCGTCCCCAATTTTCTGTTGAAAAAGCATACATTGTAATTAATTTTATATTAAGTTCATTCGCTCTAATTGTAATTTTTTTAATTGCTTGAACACCTTTTCGATGCCCAACTACGCGTGGTAAAAATCTTTTCTTAGCCCAGCGTCCATTTCCATCCATTATAATTGCAATGTGCTTGGGAACTGTTTCAAATTCATTATTCATAAAATACTCCCTTTTAAATAATCATCCCTAGTATTATACCAAAATAATGCTAAATTACGAATAATAATCATGAAAACAAAAAAATACTTTTATCTAAAAAGTTAGTAAAACCTTCCGATAAAAGTATTTTCAATTTGAATTCAAATCAACAGCAATCATTAGGACGATTATTCAATTAATCGTTAAAAATCTCATCCTCTTTAGCTTTAGTTAATTCTTCGATTTTTTTAGTTGAGTCATCAGTAATTTTTTGGATATCTGATTCATAATCTTTTACATCATCTTCAGTTAATTCTTTTGCTTTTTCAAGCTTTTTAACTGAATCAATAACGTCACGACGAATATTTCGGATAGAAACTTTTGCATTTTCTTGTTCTTTTCCGACAACTTTCGCTAATTCTGCACGTCTTTCTTTCGTCAATGCTGGAATTACTAAACGAATCACGTCTCCATCATTTGATGGTGTAATACCGATATCACTTTGTAAAATAGCTTTTTCAATATCAGTTAAGCTAGATTTATCATAAGGTGATATAACTAACATTCTTGCTTCTGGACTTGAAATACCCGCAAGTTGATTCAATGGCGTTGGAACACCATAATAATTTACGTTTACACGGTCTAATATACTTGCATTTGCTCGTCCAGCACGAATTGAAGCAATTTCGCGTTGATAAGCCTCAACGGATTTGTTCATTCTTTCTTTAGTTGTAGATAAAATTTCACTCGGTGTCATAAAAAAATCCTCCTAATAATACTCTATAGTTCAATTTAACTCATTATACCATATTTCATGTATAATGAGTATTAAATCAGACATTCAGATAGATATGATATGTTTAACACTAACTATCGTCAATAACTATTAACCTTTAAAATATGTACTATTGATTATTTAGTTTTGCTTCAACTGTTGTTCCGATATTTTCTCCAAGAATAACACGGCGAATATTCCCTGATTCATTTAAGTTAAATACAACTAAAGGTATGTCATTATCCATACTTAATGAACTTGCAGTAGAATCCATCACTTTCAGGCCTTTTGAAATAACATCAAGGTGAGTTAAGTTATCATACTTAACGGCAGCTTTGTTCTCTTTTGGATCAGAGTCATAAACACCATCAACATTATTTTTTGCCATAAGGATAACATCCGCATTGATCTCAGCGGCACGTAATGCTGCTGTTGTATCAGTTGTAAAGTAAGGATTCCCTGTTCCACCAGCAAAGATGACTACACGGCCTTTTTCAAGATGACGAATTGCACGACGACGAATATACGGCTCTGCGATTTGACGCATCTCTACTGAAGTTTGTACACGTGTTGGAACGCCTCTATTTTCTAATACATCTTGTAATGCTAAGGCATTCATTACTGTTGCTAGCATGCCCATGTAATCAGCTTGAGAACGTTCCATTCCCATTTCTTCACCGATTGTACCACGCCAGATATTCCCTCCACCTACAACAATGGCTATTTCAACACCTAAGTCATGAATGTCCTTAAGTTCTTCTACCATTTCTTTAATTGTATCGGGATGGATTCCAAAGCCTTGATTTCCAGCAATTGCCTCTCCACTAAGCTTTAAAATTACACGTTTGTATTTTGTTGTTTCTTTAGTCATATCATACTGCCTTTCTTATTCGTAATCGTATCTTTAAAAATAGCCCCAGGAAACTGGGGCTAAGGGTATAAAATTAATCTTTTTTCATTTGAGCAGCAACTTCGTCAGCAAAGTTGTCTTGGCGTTTTTCGATTCCTTCACCAACAGTGAAACGAATGAATTGTTTGATCGTTCCACCTTTATCACCTACGAATTTACCAACTGTTTGATCGTTATCTTTAACAAATGGTTGTTCGTTTAAGCTAATTTCAGCTAAGAATTTGTTCATACGGCCATCAATCATTTTTTCAACGATATTAGCTGGTTTACCTTCGTTTAATGCGATTTCTGTTTGAACTTTTTTCTCGTGTTCTAATTCTTCAGCAGGAACTTCGTCACGGTTAACGTATTTAGGTTGGATTGCAGCAACGTGCATTGAAACATCTTTCGCTACATCTTCATCAGATAATCCTTCGATTAATGTGATAACAGCGATTTGTCCACCACCATGGATGTACTCACCAAAAGTATCGTTATCTGTTTTTTCTAAGATAGCGAAACGACGGAAAGAAATTTTCTCACCGATTTTATTAGTAGCTTCTAAGACGATGTCAGCAATTGTTTTGCCATCAACTTCGATAGCGATAGCTTCTTCCATAGTAGCTGGTTTGTTAGCAGCAACTGCATCAGCAATTGTGTTAACAATATTTACGAATTCTTCGTTTTTAGAAACAAAGTCAGTTTCTGAATTAACTTCGATAATTGCAGCTGTGTTTCCGTTGATACTTGTTGCAGCTAAACCTTCTGCAGCGATACGACTTGCTTTTTTAGCAGCTTTAGATAAACCTTTTTCTCTTAAAAAGTCAATCGCTTTATCCATATCTCCGTCAACTTCAACCAACGCTTTTTTCGCGTCCATCATACCTACACCAGTCAGTTCGCGTAGTTCTTTAACTTGTTTTGCACTAATTTTAGCCATTAAACTCAAATCCTCCTTGATATTTTAAAGTCAAAATAAAAAACTGTCCTAACACAGGGCAAGGTTTTTAGACCTGTGTAACGTCCTGAATTAAGACAGCTGTGAATAATCTAATTATTAAGCTTCTGTTGAATCCGCTGTAGTAGCTTCTTCTTCAGAATCAAATAAGTTATCGAAAAATTCTTTGTCAGATTTTTCTTCTGAATCATCTTCACTATGTCCTTGGTTTCCTTCAAGAACTGCGTCAGCCATTGCAGATGTGATTAATTTAATCGCACGAATAGCATCGTCATTTGATGGAATAACATAGTCAATTTCATCTGGATCACAGTTTGTATCAACCATTCCAACTAATGGAATATTTAATTTTTTAGCTTCTTGGATTGCAATGTGTTCTTTGCGTGGGTCAACGATAAAGATTACATCTGGAATACGAGGCATATCTTTAATACCACCAAGGTTTTGCTCTAAACGATCTAATTCTTTACGTAATTGTAATACTTCTTTTTTAGGTAATACATCAAATGTTCCATCTTCTTCCATTTTTTCAATAGATTTTAGACGACGGATACTTTGTTGGATTGTTTCCCAGTTAGTTAATAATCCACCTAACCAACGGTGGTTAATGTAGTATTGACCAGCACGTTTTGCTTGCTCGTCGATTGCACCTTGTGCTTGTTTTTTAGTACCTACAAATAATACAACCGCTCCATTAGCTGCTTCGTCACGCATAAAGTTATACGCTTTATCAACTAACTTAACTGTTTTTTGTAAGTCAATAATATAAATACCGTTACGCTCCGTAAAGATGTAAGGTTTCATTTTTGGGTTCCAGCGACGTGTTTGGTGTCCGAAATGCACACCAGCTTCTAACAATTGTTTCATTGAAATAACTGCCATAATTATCATTCTCCTTTGGTTTTGTTTTCCTCCGAATAACTCTACTAACAAAACGTCTCTCCGAGGAGAGCACCCGTTAAATTATCATTATTCGTGTGTTTTTGGTTTTACACCACGGACTATATTACTATATACTTTCGTATTATGCAAGCTAGTTTATTACATTTGTTTAAAATAGTTAGCATATCTATATTTAAATGTTGAATTGCAATAATTATTGCGACAATTTTTTATTTACTCAATTAATAAGAGTTCGTGTAAAAATACTTCCAAAGGTGTTTGGTAATCTAAGCATTTCCTAGGACGATTATTCATTAACCACAAA